>DASQYE010000328.1:0-2940 GCA_035639355.1 Pyrinomonadaceae bacterium | reverse complement strand
ATGCGACGACGAAGCTCTGCCTGCTCTGCTTCCCATGAAGCACGAAACTGCGCGGCATCGCGCTCGAACGCTTCGCGGCGCTCGACTATCTGAAGCCGCTCGTCCAAGTCTTCAATCGTCCTGATCTCAACGTGAAGGCCGAAGCGGTCTAGAAGCTGCGGGCGCAGCTCGCCCTCTTCAGGGTTGCCGGAGCCGACGAGCACGAAGCGCGACGGGTGCTCGATGGAGATGCCCTCGCGCTCGACCACGTTGCGCCCCGTAGCGGCCGCGTCGAGCAGTAGATCGACCAGATGGTCTTCGAGCAGGTTGACCTCGTCTATGTAGAGGAAGCCGCGATTGGAGCGCGCCAGCAGTCCGGGCTCAAATACTTTGACGCCCTCTGTGATGGCGCGCTCGATATTGATAGTGCCGCAGACGCGGTCTTCGGTCGCGCCGAGCGGAAGATCGACTACCGGCACGGCCGCACGCTCGCTCCTCAACCTCCCCTGCGCGCTCGCGCGCCCGGCGCAGCCTGCGCACAGGCTCGCCGCATCCCTTGGGTCGCAGCCGAACTGGCAATCGCGCACCTTCCAGATCGACGGCAAGAGGTCTGCGAGCGCGCGCACGGCCGTGGATTTCCCTGTCCCGCGATGGCCCATCAACAACACGCCGCCGATTGACGGGTCTATGGCGTTCAGCAACAGGGCCAGCCGCATCTCCTCCTGCCCGACGATTGATGTGAACGGATAGACGGGCGTCGTCCGGCGAAGGCCCGGCGGCGTCGAGCGTGATGGTGCGATGCGGCGATTCATCTTCTACAAATCCCGTAGATCGAGGCTGCTCTCTCTCCCCATGACTTCCGATTTTGTTAGAAGGGATAAATTATGCCCGCAAACGTATTTTCCGGGCGCGCGTGTGCACTGTTCACTTGCGGTTACCAGTGCTCCAGGGACGGGCCGGATGCGGTTGAAGCTTTAAGCTGACGCTCCCATACTCGCTCTCGCTCCGCCATATCTTTTAACCGAAAAGCCGTAGAGCGGCAAGCGCTGCGGCCGGAAGGGCGGATGACAAACGCTTTGATCTCGGCTATCATGCGTAGCATCTTACAAGAAGATCATGGTGTCCCGCGAGGCCGATAAATTTCAGTGCTGCGGAACGCCGAAATCGCATTCATTCCGTTCCGCAAAATCAAATGTCTGCTGTCGAAGAGACCAAAAAGGACACAGTTGTACAAACAGGGATCAGGCCCGCGAAAGCGGCGACGGCCGTTTCGCCCCTGACCTGGATTCTCAACCTGCTCAGCTCCGTGCGCTTCGGCGTCACGCTGCTCATACTGCTCGTCGCCGCCAGCATGATCGGCATGCTCATCATGCAGCAGAACGTTGAGGGCTTCGACAAGTATTATGCCGAGCTGACGCCGTCGCAGAGGCTACTCTACGGCAGCCTGGGCTTTTTTGATATTTACCACGCGTGGTACTTCAACGCGCTGCTGCTCGTCCTCTCGCTCAATATCATTCTCGCCTCGATCGACCGCTTTCCGAAGACGTGGAAGATCGTTTCGCGCCGTAAGCTTGAGGCCGGGCGCAAATGGCTGGCGGCTCAACAGCATCACGCGGAGATCGTAGTCGAGGGCGAGAGCCGCAACGCCGTCACGGAGCGCGTCGGCGCGGGGATGAGGAGCATCGGCTTGAAACCCATCGTGACGGAAAAGCAGGGCCGCACTTACGTCTACGGCGAGCGCGGCGCGTGGAATCGCCTCGGCTACCTGGCCGTGCACGTCGCGCTATTGACGATCTTTACGGGAGGCTTTTTGACCGCGCAGTTCGGGCGCGACGGGCAGATGCCTTTGATGCCGGGCTCGTCCACCAGCGAAATGACCAGCCTCACTTTCCAGCTAGACCAGGTTGCGCGCGTGCCCGTTCCGCTTCCCTTCACGGTCGTCTGCACTGACATACAGCAGAAGCTTATCAAGAAAGACGGCTCGATCCTGCAAAACAATACTATCGACTGGCTGACGCGCATCAGGATCAAGGACGAACAGGGCGAGCGCGATGCGCTGGTGCACCTGAACACTCCGTACGACTATCGCGGCTATCGTTTCTTTCAGGCGAGCTTCATCTCCTTCGGCCAGGCGCGCAACATCACGCTTCGCCTGACGCCGACCGACGGGAGCGCGCCGCTGGAAGTCACTATCCAGCGCAATGGCTCGACCTCGCTGCCGGACGGGACGAGGATTGAATTTGAAAACTTTCAGCCGGATTTCACGATCGGGCCGGGCGGCAAGCCGGATTCGCGGAGCGGCGATTACAACAACCCTGCGGCCGTCTTGAACGTGACGACCCCTTCGGCCGAGCAGAAGACCGTCTACGCTTTCGCTATGGAATTGCCCTCGGGCGCGCCCGTCGGAGCGCCCTTCGGCGGCTATAAATACCGCCTCGCGGATTTCGAGAAAGTGCCGCTCCAGCACGTCCTGGCCGTACAGCGTGACCCTGGCAAGTGGCCCTTCTACGCGGGCAGCCTGATGCTGATAGCGGCGCTGCTGTCCGTCTTCCTCTTCTCGCACCGGCGCGTCTGGGCCATGATCGAGGAGCGCGAAGAGGGCCGTTACGCGGTCGTCCTGGGCGGCAATACCAATCGCAACAAGCTTGGGTTTGAAGACCGCTTTAAAAGACTTGTGGGCTTACTTGGCGGACAAACACGGGAGGTGCAGCAGCCATGAGTGAAACTATGAATCAACCTGTGCCGGCGTCGGTCTCGGATACGGATTCGGGCTCGCCCCTGCGCTCTTACCTGCCGGCGGTCGCGGCCATCCTGGGGTCGCTCCTGATGGTGGGCCTCAGAGTACAGCTCGGGGGCGCTTCGTTTATCTCCGACGGTGCGTTGATGATGCTGGCGCTGGCCTGTTACCTGACGGCAGCCGTCTTTCACCTGATGAATCTATACGCGCCTTCGGAGCTGGCC
>DASQYE010000327.1:0-3984 GCA_035639355.1 Pyrinomonadaceae bacterium | reverse complement strand
GGAACGCCTGTAGGCAATCTCAGCTCGCCTTTGTTCGGCCAGTCGATTACGACGGCCGGAGGTTTCGGCGGCGGCGGGCGTGGCGGCGGAGGCGGCGATCAATCGGCCGGCAATCGACGCATCGAAGCGCAGCTTCGCTTTAGTTTCTGAACAGGAAAAAAAGGTCTTACGGCCGAGAGGCGCAGAGAGAGAGAAAGAGAGAGCGGCTTTAGTTCGCTCTCTCTTTTTTGTGCGCCCACGCGGCGACAGGATATGTCGGCTGATTGCTTTTTCGGCTCGTGCTCGCCGCAAAAAGTCAAAGCGCCGGACTGCCCCAAGTCCGGCGCTTCACTTGACCCTCATTTCACTGTGTTAAGGAAAGGTTCGCTAACCTGTGTACAGACTACAGGGCGGGGGGCCGTAAATGGTTGCAGTTATCTTGCGGCTTAATGATAGTCGTCTTGCGAAGCGTGCTCAGGCCGCCCGTTCACCGATCAAGCGGTGCGCCGGCAGAGACCGCTTCGCCTTTAGATAAGCCTCTACGGCGAAGCGTGTGGCGGGGCTCAGGTTTTTGAAGGCGGCTGGTTTTCTATCTTTCATCTCCAACAGATTCTCATAGAAAGGATTGACTTCAAAATCCTGAGAGCCCGTCTTTTTCAGATCCGGGCTCGCGTCCGTTTGACTTTTATTATTTCGCTTTTTCATCTCGCTCCTCCATAAAAAGGGTTACGCGGCTTTCGCTATTTTCTCGGACTTCTCTTCGCCGCCCCGGCCCGAATCATCCTCGCCCGCCGCGACCGACATTCCTGGCCCACCGGCGCAGGCGCAAGCCGACATGGAGGGCAACCCGCCCTCTGCGTCCCGTTTCTCGGGCGCGTAAACGCTCGCTCCGCAGCCCGAGCAAATTCCGATCTTGATATAAGCTGGTAATACTATTTTGGCTTCCGTCATACCCAAACTCCCCTATCCGTATGATCGCAACTTTTTCCGGCCCCGCTGAAAAATTCGGCACAAAAAAGGCGTTAGACTCCTCTAATCTAACGCCCCCGACTATCCCGTGCGCGAGGAACCTCGATACGCTATTAAGATGCGCCCGCGCTTCCGGCTGTTGTCCTCAAGCGGCCGCATCTACAAACGATATGGCGTGCCTCCTGGCCTCTTGAACGAGAAATGCAAGGCCCATAAGAGACCTACGTTAGGCAAGCAACGGCTCGGCCTCAAAAAGCGAGAGCAGGGCGATATAGATTGCCTATCGCTCTGCTCTCGCAAGATATTGCTCCGATTCGTTTGGCCGTCCTTACGGCGTGAAAGTCTCCTGCAATACGGTCTGTCCGCCTTGAACGACCGTGATGGTGGCGCTGGTAAACTGTACGTCCGTGATCGCAGCCGTCCAGTTGTTATTCGGGCAACCGGCCTGGGCCGCAGTAGGCTGCGGCGGCGGTTGGGTCGCCAGGCAGAACGACAGATTGCCGTTCTTGATCTGTGTGGAGGGGATCGTCTGTGCGCCGGAGACGCTGACTTGAGCGGGGTTCTGTCCCGGAGCCTGGTTGCCTCCCTGGTTCGTACATGTGGCTGTAGGAAAGCCCTGGGCTGTCACAAGGATCGTCACATCCTGATTGCCCAGGCCCGTGAGGGTGCCGCAAGTGGTCAGGGTGACGCCCGTATCTGTAAACTTCGGAGTGCCTTTCTTGAAGTGGACGCTGGCTGCAAGCGCCGCGACCGCCGCAACCAAAACCAGAGCGACGACTGCCAGCAGGATAAGGGAACGTTTTCTTAACATCTTCAACACCTCATTTAGAGTGGATTTCAAGCCTTCGGAGACAGGCTGGGCCGCACACCCCGGCAAGTTCCGGTCTGGGCAAGATTGGTCGAACTATAAGCTATAAAAAGGCGCAATTCCCGGCCGATTCCACATCAGCCCCAATTATAGTGTGTGCTCGAATTCGGGAGACTTCGGCCGCGACGGCCCGCTATTCCTCGATCGCGCCGCCCCTATCTCTCAAATGTCTCCGAAAAGTGTAGGAGGGATCGTCCGACCGCTTGCGTAGAAAGCCCTTGAAGTCGAGTTGTTGGCGCAAGCTCTCTCCGGATTTCAAGGCCTCCGCCTGCCTGCGTTCGGTCTCCCATATCAGGCGGGCTGCCGATAAAACCTGCTCGCAGGACTCCCGTGGGACGAAGACGACGCCATCATCGTCCGCAAAGACGGCATCGTTTTTCCCAACGACCAGGGGGCCGAAGCTGGCATGAGCAAGGGCATCTGGCTCGCGCCGGTCGAGTCTACGCGGCCCCGCCGGGCAGGAGCCGTAGCTGTAGATAGGGTAAGCGATCTCCACCAGCTCGGCCGTATCCCTGTGAGCCCCCCAGATTATTATCCCGCCCAGACCCGAAGCTTTGGCTTCCAGTGCGGTCAAATCGCCGACGCACCCCTCGTCAGTTCTTCCCTGGTTATCTATGACCAGTATATCTCCGCGCTCGGCCGACTCCATCGCCTCCAGAAAAATGTCCACGCTGCCATAGTGCATGGCCGGAAGCACCCTGCCCGCGAGCCTGGATTGTTTGATGAGCGGTCGAATGCCCATCGGAGCGACGCGCACGGGCGTGCCTATTCTCAAACAGGCGTCTGCGACGAGCGGCGTGGAGAGATTTGAAAAAGCCTCGTTCAAAGCATGATTATCCATAAAAGTCTCCCGGCTCTTTCGAGCGACGACGTTTGAGCCTGCGCTACGGCATTCAAGCCGGGCTCGCTTGCCTGATTAAAGGGTGGGCGCGAGGAGCATGCTCCGACCCGCTTTCATACCTGGATTGATAATCGCAAGGCTCCCTATCGATAGACGCGAACGCCTGTCTGCCAGAGCTTACATGTAGACGCTGCGCCCGCGATAGCTCATTGTTCTCATGATCTCTGTGAATCTTTTTCATAACGATAAATCGACGGCGCTTCAGTGTCTCTTCGCAAGATAGTAGTGCCACAGAAGACGCGCGGCAACGGCGCGCCAGGGCTGCCAGTCGTCGCCGAGTGCGTCCAGCTCTTTCGGCCCAGGGCGTTTCTCCAATCCTTTGACCCTTTGCACTGCGACGGCCAGCGCAAGATCGCCGCACGGCCAGACATCAGGGCGGCCCAGGGCCATCAGTAGATATATATCGGCCGTCCAGGGGCCAATGCCCTTGATCTTGATTAGCTCGGACTTCGCCGCCCGGTCGTCCATGTGTTTCAGCGCGTCCAGGTCCAGGCGTCTTTCGACGATTGACCGGGCCAGCTCGCGCCCATAAGCCGTCTTCTGACGACTAAAGCCGATCGTCCTCAGGTCTGACCCATTTAATTCAAGGAAGCGCTCGGGCGTGAGCGGGCGGCAGGCGGCGCGCAGCCGCTCATACGCAGCCCTTGCCGAGGCTAATGACACCTGCTGTTCGAGGATGATGTACAGGAGGGTGTGAAATCCGGCCTCGCGCGCCCACATCGGCGGCGCGCCCAACTCTTTAAGGATTAAGGCCAGCGCCGCGTCCCGTGCCGCCAGAAAGCGCAGGCCGCGGGCCAGTGTCTTCTCATTTAAGCGGGCCTTCATAGCGACTGGTCGGGTAGCCATACACTTGATTATAAAGTTCGAGCCCGGCTGGTGCGAGCCACGTGACGGCGGTGTGGCTCACCCCCTGCGCTCTTCGCCCGCCGTGGAGCTTAAAATAGTCCGTGCCCCTACTCGATCACCAGCGTCATAAAATTTGTATTGCCAGAAAGCTCTTTGCATTGTAAAGTACATTGCGAAGGAGTCAACTATATGCCTCGGGTAGAGGCTTGCCGCCCGACTCGGGAGAGATTTTTAGGACGCGGGGGCGTGACACGAGCTTTGATAAGAAGGAGAGCGCAATCGCATGCTTGAGCAGGCACAGGAACCCTTGAAGCGGCGCTGGGGGCCGCTGATACTCTTCGCGGGAGTTATCCTGCCGGTGATTTCCATCGGGGTCGAAACGACCACGCATATCAATGCGGAGTATTTCTTCGACCCGATT
>DASQYE010000326.1:0-4177 GCA_035639355.1 Pyrinomonadaceae bacterium | reverse complement strand
GGAGGGCTGGGCCGAAACGGACGAGGCGCGTTCGGTGGCCGCCAAATACCTCCGCGAAATCAAGGAGAGCCGCGCCCGCACGCTCGTCCTCGGCTGCACACACTACCCTATCCTGCGCGGTGTGATTCAGGAGACGGTCGGCCGAGATGTGCGCCTGATCGATTCCGGCGAGGCGGCTGCGCGAGAGGTCGAGCTGCTTTTGCGGCGCAACGACCTCGCGCGTGAAGCGAAAGGACGGGACGAGCGCGAGCGACAGCTGTGTGACGATCTGGACCACTTTTATGTGACGGACGCCGCCGACCGCTTCAGTCGCGTCGCGGAGAGATTCCTTGGAACAGCGCCTTCCGTCCTTGAGGCGGTGGAAGTTTGGGGGCACGATGAGCTTCGCACGTACTGACGGGCGCGCGGCGGACGAGCTGCGTCGGGCACGCATCACGCCCGATTTCCTGCCGAATGCCGAAGGGTCTGCGCTGATCGAGATGGGCCAAACGCGCGTCATCTGCGCGGCTTCGGTAGAGGAGCGCGTGCCGCCTTTCCTGCGCAATCGCGGCCAGGGCTGGGTCACAGCCGAGTACGCCATGCTGCCGCGTTCCACCCAGCAGCGCACATCGCGCGAGACCGCACGCGGCGGCCCTTCGGGGCGCACGCACGAGATTCAACGCCTCATAGGACGTTCTTTGCGCGCCGTCGTAGACATGACGGCGCTCGGCGAGCGCACGATTACGCTCGACTGCGACGTGCTACAGGCAGACGGCGGAACCCGTACGGCGTCCATCACGGGCGCTTACGTCGCTTTCGCGCTCGCCTGTCGCCGCCTGCTTCGCGCCGGCAAGATCACACGCAACGCGCTCACCAACGAGGTCGCCGCCATAAGCGTCGGCATCGTCACGGGCGTGCCGCTCCTGGACTTGAAGTACGACGAAGATTCGCGCGCGTCCGTAGACATGAACGTAGTCTGTACGGGCGACGGGCGCTTCATAGAAGTGCAGGGCACGGCCGAGGGAGCGCCCTTCACACGCGAAGAGATGGATCAATTGCTGGCGCTGGCCGCAAGAGGCATCCAGAGCCTGATGCTGGTACAGCGCGCCGCCATCGAAGAGGCAGCGCCCTGAAGAGCTGGAGCCCCCAAGGACAACTGCGCGCCCCGCGCCGGGCATCTCAAGGGAGACAAAAAAAGGCTTCGCGCTCCCGGCCCGGCTGTGCGCCCGAAGCAGATTCCGGAACCGTTCGGCAACCGCTTATCATTACGATAATTCATTAAGGAGTCTTACAATATGCGACGCCTGAGCCCCTTTTTAATCGCTGCCTTTACGCTGGCGCTTCTGTCTACGCTTGCGCTCGGGCAGACGCAGACTTTTTCACGCGATGCGGTCGAATACACGCTGGAGCTTCCCAGCCCGACCTGGCGCGTCGTCCAGGAGGCAGATAGTCTTCACCAGCATACCGAATTCATTTACGGTGATCGCAACGACGGCTACCTGAAGATTCGCAGGGAAGCGGTGGACGAGGGGACGACCGCCTCAGACCTGGCGCGCCGCGACCAGGAACAGAAGCTTCGCTTCATGCCCGGTTATGTTGACGGCAGGGAGGAGCGTTTCGCTGGACGCCTGAGCGGCGTGACCATCTCCTACCAGTACACCAGCGGCGGCAAGCCCATGGCCGGGCGTACCTATTATCTACAGGCTGATAATCGCACCATTTACGCGCTGCGCTTCACGGGCATGCGCGACAAGCTGACGCGCATCAGAAACCAGACGGACATCATCGCGCGCAGCTTTCAATTAAAGTAATCCGATCGAACCGGAATCCGGCTATATTCAACGGCCGCCCTTCGCAAGCACAAAAAAGCGAGCGGGCGGCCACAGCCTTTTTCAGGGCCGATGTGACCTGAAAGATGGAGCCTTTACGCGCGGCGTCGGGCGCGGCCCTGGGCGTTCATCTACGACTCGCGTTAAAAAATAGGACGTGTCGATGATAAGATGCGGCGCGATAATTTGAAGCTCGTCCGAAGCCTTAATTCCGAAGGTCTCCAAAAAACCCACATGAGTCTGAAACTTGCTCACGGGCTGGCGATAGGAAAATCTCATATCAACGGCAAGGGCTGCTTTGCGACCATCCGTTTCCGGCGCGGCCGCAAGATCGCCGAGTATGCTGGTGAGAGAATATCCAGCCGCGAAGCGAAACGCCGCGCCTACAGGGCCAAGCTGCGCATCTGCGAGGTCGATGCCAGGTGGAGCATCGACGGCAGCCGGGGCGGCAACGGCACACACTACATCAATCACTCCTGCGAGCCCAACTGCTACATGAAAATCATCTACGGCCACATCCTCTTCTACGCCCTGCGCGACATACTGCCCGGCGAAGAGATCACGCTCGATTACATACAGACGCTGCACTCCGACGAGAAAAGGTGCCGCTGTAAAGCCCAGACCTGTCGCGGCACGATCAATAAGAAGAAGTCCTGAGAAGCGCGAATTTCAAAGATGAACGCGCCGCCGTGAGCCCGATGGTGAAAGGTCTCCTGGCGGGCGCAGCCCGTAACTATTTAAACTTGCCCTAAGCGAGATTCTTCAATCCGGGACGGCCGCCAGCGCATCGAGCAGCAATGCTTCCTCATCCTCTGCCACAGTGCGCAGATCGAGCATGACTTTGTCTTCCAGGATACGCGCGACGACGGGAGGCGTTCCCTGTCGCAGCGCCTCTTCGAGCGCGTCCGCCGACATCTTCTCATGCGTCAGGGCGATGAGGGCCGTGCGCGGGTGCGCGGTCGGGGCCGAGCCGCCGCCGATGACGGATTCTCCCGAGATGACTTCGTAGCGAAGCGATGCGGCGTCGGCGTGCCCCCTCCGCTCGGACAGCCTGGACAGCAGCGAGCGCGCCCGCCCTTCGATCTCAGCGTGCGTGAGCGCCAGCATACGAAGCGCCGGGACTTCCTTGAAGGACGCGCCGCGACGATGCGCTTCGAGCGTGGCTTCGAGAGCCGCGAGGGCCAGCTTATCTGCGCGCAGCGCGCGGTAGAGCGGGTGCTTGCGCAGGGCTTCGATAACGGAGCGACGACCGACGACGAGGCCCGCCTGGCCCGCGCCGAGCAGTTTGTCGCCGCTAAAAGATACTACGTCGGCCCCGCTCCTTATCGATTCGCTGATGACCGGCTCGCCTTCGAGTCCGTAAGAGCTTAAATCGAAGAGCGCGCCCGAGCCCGCATCCTCGTAGAGCATAAGCTGCGCCGCGTGCGCCAGCCCCGCCAGCTCCGCCAGGGACGGCGTCGCCGTGAAGCCGACGATGCGATAGTTAGAGGTATGAACGCGCACGACGAGTCGCGTCTGCTCGCCTATGGCGCGCTCGTAATCCGCCAGCCGCGTCCGGTTAGTAGTCCCCACCTCGACGAGCCGCGTCCCGGAATGGGCCATCACGTCGGGCACGCGAAAGTCGCCGCCGATCTCGACCAGTTCGCCGCGAGAGATTATGGTCTCGCCCCCTCGGGCCAACGTCGTCAGGACGAGCAGCGCGGCCGCAGCGCAATTGTTGACGACGAGCGCGGCTTCCGCGCCCGTCAGATCCCTCAGTAGTTGTTCGACGCGCGCGCCTCGCGCCCCGCGCCTGCCCGTCAGCGCATCGTATTCGAGCGTGCAGTACCCGCCCGCATCGATCGCGACCCTTTGACGCGCCGCTTCCGAGAGCGGCGCACGCCCAAGATTCGTATGCAGGATAACGCCGCTCGCGTTGACGACGCGGCGTAATCGCCCGGCGGTCTCCTGCGCCGCTGACGCGCGCTCAAGCATACGCGCGGCCTCCGCTAGCAAGCCCTCGCGCGTATAGTCGCCGTTTTGATGCTCCTCTTCCGACCCGTCCGTTTGGAGACGGGCGCGCAGCTCCCGCGTGACGTTGCGGGCCAGGTCGGCCAGTTGCTCGGCTCCCAGGGTTTCGCGCAGGGAGCGTGCAACGCTGGTGCGCAAGAGGGCGTCAACGGATGGCAGCGCGCGCAACGCTCGCCGCCTGTTTTCGGTTTTATCAGTCATAATGAGCCTGAGGGCGCTTTTCGGGCGAACGCGCTAAGAATATTCCTTCTTTCCGGATAGAAGCAATGCCGGCGCGCTCTCTAGGTTTGCGGCCCCACGGGCCGGCCCCTCGAAATTATCGTTGACACTTCGCTTTCAAAACGCCTAGACTAAAATTA
>DASQYE010000325.1:0-2363 GCA_035639355.1 Pyrinomonadaceae bacterium | reverse complement strand
AGAGATCGAAGGGCAGGTCCAGGTAGTGGTCGCGGAAGCTGTTGTTCTGCTGCGGGTCTAAAATCTCCAGGAGCGCGGCCGCAGGGTCGCCCCTGTAATCCGCGCCCAGCTTGTCTATCTCGTCGAGCATCATGACGGGATTGCGCACCCCTGCGCGTCGTATGGATTGAATAATACGGCCGGGCATAGAGCCTATGTAGGTGCGGCGATGGCCGCGTAGCTCCGCCTCGTCGCGCACGCCGCCTAAAGAGAGGCGCTCGAACTCTCTGCCCATGGCGCGCGCAATCGAGCGGCCCAGGGAAGTCTTGCCGACGCCGGGCGGGCCCACGAAGCAGAGGATAGGGCTTTTCGCGTCGGGCCTCAGCTTAATGACGGCCAGGTGTTCGAGGATTCGCTCCTTTATATCTTCCAGACCATAGTGGTCTTCATCCAGGATGCGGCGCGCTTCTTTCAGATCGAGCTTGTCCCCGGTCTCTTTCTTCCAAGGCAGCTCAAGCACGTATTCGAGGTAGGTGCGTATGACGTGATAGTCGGGCGCGGCCGCCGGCAGGCGTTCCATGCGCTTCAATTCGCGCTCGGCCTCCTGGCGCACATCTTCGGGAAGGTCTGCGGTCTCAAGGCGCTCTCTGAGCAGCTCAGCCTCGGCGCGCTCGCCGCCCTCGTCGTCGCCCAGCTCCTTTTGAATCGCCTTCAACTGCTGGCGCAGGATGTAATCGCGCTGCGCCTTGTCCATCTCGCTCTGCGCTTCGGTCGCGATGCGCGAGCGTATCTGCATAATCTCAAGCTCGTGCGAGAGATAGTTATGGGCCAAAAGGATCAGCTCGTCCACGGTCTCGGCTTCGAGCATCTTCTGTTCCTGCTCGACGCCCAGGTTGAGGACAGAGGCCAGGAAGTAGGCGAGACGAATAGGATCGTCGGCTGTGAGCACAGCGGAGCGCACCTCGGGCGGAACCTGCGGCAGCATCGCGAGCGCCTGCTGGATGAGCGACTGCACGTTCCGCTTGGTGGCCTCGACCGCGTCCGGGTCTACGGTCTTCAGCTCTGGCAACACCTGTACGCGGGCGCGCATAAAGGGCTGTTCCTGAACCCATTCCAGGATTTTGATTCTCTCCGTGCCCTGCACGATCAGGTGCAGGCCCTCTTCGATGCGCTGCATTCGCTTGACCATGACGAGCGTGCCCACGTCGTAGAGGTCTGCGGGCGTGGCGTCTGCGCCCGTCACGTTTTCCGAGCGCGCGCTGACGCAGGCGAGCAATTTCTCGGGCGTCGAGAGCGCCGCTTCGACCGCCGCCACGGAGCGCGCTCGCCCGACCGCCAGCGGCACGACCGTCTCGGGAAAGAGCGTAGTGTTCTGCAAAGGCAGCACGCTGATCTCGAACGGGACGGCATTGGGAGTGGCCGTCGCCGCTTGCTGTTGCTGCTGCGGATTGCTCCCCGGCGTCGTAGTCTTATCCTGCGTCTGAATATTTTCTCTAGTCTCAGCCATAGCCAAACGATACCCGTGGGGAACGACGAACGATGAATTTGAAGACAGCCCGGCGGCTTCGGTCTCTTTTCATTCAGCGTTTATTGTTCATCGTTCGTCCTTTCTTCACAATTTTCCTGTCCGCGCAGATGAAGTATGAGCAGCCCGTCGCGGTAGTCTCGCATCAGAGACGCGCCCTCTATTGGGCAGGGAAACTGAAGCGTCCTTTCAAAGCGGCTGTAGGTGATTTCGAGCTGCTGGTACGTGACGCCTTCGCCATAGAAGGTATCGCGGCGACAGCCCGAGAGGCGAAGGGTCGCGCCGCTCAGCGTAATCTCCAGATCGTCCGGCGTGACCCCCGCCAGATCAACCTTGACGATCCACCCGTCCCGTGTACGGTAGATGTCGGCCGCCGGACACCACGCGCGCGTGCCCGGCCGCACCTTGCGCTCGCCATGCAGCAGCCGAAAATAACGCTCAACTGAATTTGCCATATGAGAACAGTGACGAGTGACGAGTGACAAGCCTGGACAAGATGAAAAGCTTTTCATCTTGCCACTCGCCACTCGCCACTGTCTTAAAAGACCTTGCCCCAGAATGAAGCGCCGCTGGAGATCTCTTCCAGGGCGTCGGCCAGCTCCTCGTCCTCTTCGGTTTCGAGCGCGATGTCGGCCATAGAGATAATGCCGCGCAGCTGGCCGTTCTCTCCGACCACTGGAATACGCCTGACCTGTTTGTCGCCCATCTTGCGAATCGCGTCTATGACGCGGTCATTCGGATGCGCCGTGTGTATGTCCTCTGTCATCACCTCTTCGGCGCGGGCGGTCGTAGCGTCTTTGCCTTCGGCGACGGCTCGTACGACTATGTCGCGGTCTGTGATAAGGCCGACGAGCTTGGC
>DASQYE010000324.1:0-9576 GCA_035639355.1 Pyrinomonadaceae bacterium | reverse complement strand
AACAACACAGGACGTTTCGCGGAGGCCGTTGATCCGCTCAAACAGGCGATACGGCTCAAGCCGGACTATGCCGTGGCCTATTTCAACGTCGGCATCACCTATAGCCGCCTGGGCAAATACACCGACGCGGTCGACTCGTTCCAGCAGGCGATACGCCTCAGAAGCGATTGGCCCGAGGCGCACAATAATATGGGCTACGTCTACGGCAGCCTGGGCCGCTGGAAGGATGCCATCGCGTCGCACAAAGAGGCGACCCGCCTGAAGGCGGATTACGCCGGCGCTTACTTCAACCTCGGCTACGCTCATCTCAAGAACGGGGACAAGAAGGGGGCGCTCGAACAGTACAAGGTTCTACAGACGCTCAATCCTGAGCTGGCCAGGAAGCTCTACGTCCTGATCTACAAGAAACTCCCGCCGCAGACCGCCTGAGTTCACGGGCCGGGAGAAGGAGTTGAACGTGGCCGTGCTGCGTAGTCAGCACAGCCACGGGGCCTTCTTCTTCATCTGGGGCTTTCTTCTTTACGCGCCGCACCGATGTGCCTCGGGCGTGTAAATCTAAAACCTTGAATCCGAGGGCCGTGCGGCGCTCTCCGGCCCGCGCGTCTCGTATATCACGCCTCTCTCTTATATCAATAGTGCCCGCGCGCAAGCGCGCGCACGATTTGCGGAAGCGCGTGCGCGTCGCTAAAGAGACGTATGGCGGCGATTCCCTGTGCGCCCGCCCGCAATGCTTCCGGCGCGTTAGCGCTCGTGATGCCGCCGAGCGCGAGCAAGGCGAAGGGCGCAAGAGCGCTCGCCGCTTCGTTCAATTTGGCTAGACCGACGGGCGGGCCGTATGCGCGCTTCGACGGCGTATCAAAGACGGGGCCGAAGGTGGCGAAATCCGCTCCCAGGTCGCGCGCCGCGCGCGCTTCCGCGAGAGAGTGCGCCGAAACGCCGATCAGAAAATCATCTCCGAAGGCGCGGCGCACAACCCTTGCGTCGAGCGAGCGTGTGGTTAAATGAACGCCGTCCGCTCCGGCCGCGCGAGCGATGTCGGCGCGGTCGTTGACCAGTAGGCGCGTCGCGCTCCCGCGCGTGAGACGGACGACGCGCTCGCTCAGCTCGAAGAGCGTGCGCGCCGAGAGATTCTTTTCGCGTAGCTGTATAAGAGAGACGCGCGCGGCCACGGCCGCAGCGCAGAGGGCTAAGAGGCGCGCCGATTCTTCACTGTCCGGATTGGTCGCGGGCGTCGTCTCGCCGCTCGTTATCAGGCAGATGATCGGCGGTTGCAGCTTGAGGGGCGGCATCTTTCTTCGGCAAAGGGGTCTTGTTGATCTCGGCCTGCATAGTGCGCACGGTCTGGCGAAAGTGCGCTATTTCCCAGAAGGCGATGCCCAGATTGAGCAGGCCGAGCCCGGTCACAGCGCCGCGCACCCACCCGGAAGAGACCGCGTGCTGCAAGGCCGTGAAGCCCGTCTTATGGGCGGCGTATACAAGGAAGTAATTGTCGGCCCAGTCGCTCAGGCCGAACGGGTGAACCCACGGCAAGAGCGTGAGCACTATGCCCACTTCGAGGCATAAGATAATGTAGAAGATGATGCTCAGCCTGGATGACATATCTTTATAGATGTCTCGCCCGAAGTATTGGATGTTCGCTTACCGAGCGCGCACGCGGGCTCGAAAACTAGCCCCTCACATCCGAACCCTGATCTTTCATTCTTTTCAACTCGTTTAGCTTGGCCGACACCCCTCTGTAGCTGACGTTGATGCCGTAAACCTCCGTGAAGGTCTCGATCGCGCGATCAAGCTCGCCCATCTGTTCGTAAGCGTTGCCGAGGTCGTAGCGTAGAGCCTGGTATTCATCCTCAGTATGGCCGGGCGCTTCAAGCCCCTTCTTGAACCAGATGGCGGCCACTCGCGGCATCCCCTTTCTCAAGAAACAGTGGCCGAGCAGGTTGCAGCACTGTAGATAGCGCGTCGTGCCGTCGCCGGGCGCAGCCAGACCGGCGGCGATCTGAAATTCCTCGATCGCCTCGTCCAGCATCTCCATCTCGCTATAGGCGAGTCCCAGATTATAGTGCGTTTCATAGTCGTCATCCGAGGATGCAGACCCGTCTTCCTCGACGGCGGCGCGAAACTCGTCAAAAATGTCTGCCAGCTCCGGGTGAATGACGCTCTCTTTTTTCGGGGCGACTTTCTTCGGGGCGACGGGGCGCGGCGACGGCGTGGGCGCTTCGGCTTTCGTCTCCGCCTCCGGCAGCTCCTCTTCAATCCTGTAAAGATCGAAGCCGGAGAACTCAACGCTCACATCCGTTTCCGGCGTGTCGTTTGGCGTGGACGACGGGGCGGGGGACGAGGGCGGCGCTCCTCCAGCCGGTTCCGTAGCCAGTTTCGCGCGGCGCTCGTCGATCGCCGGGTGAGCGCCAAACTGGCGCTCCAGCATGGTCAGCGTCTCCTGCGCGATGTCCGCGTACCCTTGAGTGAGATAGAAATCGACGCTCTCAAGCTCCTGCAACAACAGCTCCTCGCGCCTGGGGTCGGTCGGCGCGGCGCTCCGGGCCGGCGCGTCGCCGCTGCCGGGGCGCGCGCCAACCGTCACGCTGTCAAAATCAATCTCCTGAAAATTGGTCGCCGGGGTCTCGGCCGCCTGTTGTAAGGGTTCGACCGGCGGGGCGGAGATATTCATATCGCCCCAATCCGCGTTCAGATCGGCGAACGAGGCGGCCGGGTCCTGCGTTGGGGGCTTGACCTCTTGCGCCTGAGGCTCGGACGCAACGGAGTTCCACTCGAACTCCGAGAACGCCTCGTTTGGAGCATCGGCCGTGCTTTTGTCGGCGGGCGTCTGCTGGTCAAAGGATGCGAAGCTCTCGAAGGTCGGAACGTCCTGGCCTGAAGACTCGAATATGGACTCGTCCGAATAGAGGGCTTCGACGGGCGCGTCCCCTAGTTCGTGCAGGCGATCATAGTAATACTGGTTATCCGGCACGAGCCGGGCGAGCTGGGCCACGGCGTTTCGCTCTTCGTCCACCATCTGGGCCATGCGGGCCGCTTCCGCAAGACGTTCGAGCGCGACACGCATCCGCTCCTCGTCGCGCCGCCAGCGATGCACGTGAACCAGCATGCGCAGGGCCTTGATATGCTGCGGATCGCGCCCGAGCACTCCTTGCAGGATTTCAATCACCTGGTCTTCTTCGCGCCCGGCGAGCATTGGCTGTACGATGCTGCTCATAACTCTGACGGCAGCATCCGCGTCGCCCTCTTTCAGATAGAGGCGAGCCACATCCACAAGGCGCGGGTAATTATTCTTATCACGCTGAAGCAGCGCGGCGGTCGAGCGTTCGGCGGCCGCCACGTCTCCTGACTCGACGTGCGCGCGCGCCAGCATGGACAACAGCTCGGCATCGTCGGGCTGCTCGGCCACGGCGCGCTCAAGCAGCTCGGCCGCCTCCTGCGGCGTGCCGAGCGCGATGTGGGCCGAGAGCAGGCCGGTCAGGGCCGCATGGTCGAATGGAAAGAGATTGAGTACCAGCGAGTAGGGGCCGATCGCGTTTTCATGCTGGCCGCGCGCCAGGAGCAGGTCTCCGACCTTTGAGAAAGCGGCCGCAGCCTCCGTGTGGAAGTTCTCGCGCGCGTAGCCTTCGGCGAGGCGGCGTCGAACCTCTATGTTCTCGGGATCGAGGTCGGCGATGCGCTTCATCACCTCAAGCGACTTCTGCGTCTGCCCGCCGCGCGCATAAGCATCGGCGACGATCACGTACTGGGCGCGGGCGTCAACGAGCAGCCCCTGCTCCTCGTAGAGAGCGGCCAGCTGGCCCGCGATATCTGCGGAGCCGGGTTGCAGGCGCTCTACCTTTTTGTACATCGCGATGGCCTTGAGCGCGAAGCCCTGTTCGCGATAATGCTCGGCGATGCGTGCGAAGCAGGCGACGGCCTCACGTTTTTTATCCGCGCGCGCGTAGAGGTCGCCCAGGACGTTGAGCGCCATGAAGTCGTCCGAATCGTTCTCTACGATTTGACGATACTCTGCAATGGCCGCTGGTATCTTGCCCTGAGCAAGGTATTTCTCAGCCGCACGTAAGACCTTTGCTTTATCAAATCCCATCAGGAATCTTTAGTGTCGTCAGAAAAAAGGGGGTCGCGGCGGGTGGCGCTTCGGGAGCGATCTCTTTCTTGTGTACGCGCCCTCGGAAGAAACAGCACCTCCAAATCTATGATGCCCGATGTACGGGCAACAAACCTTAACGCTAACATGCGTAAACGGCGAGTGTCAACGATATGGCACAAAGCCATTTAACGCAACTATGCGAGGCTTTGCGGGCGGCCCCGCGAAGGGTTTTCGGTGGGGCGCACGGGCCGCGAGCCGATTCTTAAATCGGCCTCCGTGGTTTAAAGTTTAGAGGAAGCGATTTCCGCCCGGAAGGAGCGTCCGGCTTCAGATCAGGGAGCGTTCGGCTTCAAAATTTTGAACCCAGAGAGCACAAGCGGCCACCACGACGCCGAACGCGCCTCGCCTGCGAACGCGCGGCGGGCGACCTTGAAACATACAGCCGAGCGCGTGTCGCTCGCTGGCTTTATCCTGTATGCCGTTTTCGCCCCGCATTCCATAGCGGGCGCGGAAATAGGACTCGCGCTGGTGGCCCTGGGCTGGCTCGCGCGAATTACGACGACCCGAAAAGCGTGGCTCCTGCGCCGCACCCCACAGGACATTCCCATCCTTCTCTTCTTCTCGTGGACGCTTCTTTCCGCCTTCCTCTCGGCGGAGCCGTCGATTAGCGTGGCGAAGATTCAATCCGTGTGCGTCCTCTTCCTCTTCTATCTGACGCGGGCTACGTTAAGGTGGCGGACGGCGTTGCTGCTCGTCGCGCTCTTGATCGCCTCCGGCGTGGCTGGCGTCTTTTGGAGCGTGGCGGAGATAGCGCGCGGGCGCGGCGTGCGCGTCGAAGAGATGGCGGCCGAGAGCCCTTTTCGATTGACGCCCGTGCGCGTGGGCGATGCCGTCTGGCGCATCAATAGAAAGCGCGTCTCATCCGTCCGGGAGATAGATGACGAGATCAGAAGAGCGCAGCCGGGCGCGCCCCTCTCCGTCAGCTTTATACAGCAGGGCGAGCACGCAGAATGGAACACCCTTATCGTCACGGACGAGGCGAGGGCGCGGCCGTCGCCCTCGGGCCTGGCGGGCACGAAGCCTACGCACCGCTTTCGCGCTTCCGGCTGGACGAGGCATTACGAGACGTTCTCCGAGACGCTGCAAATACTGGCCCAACTGGCGCTCGGTCTGGCGCTCGCTCGTCTGCGCCGTGGTCGCGCCTGGCGACGCTCCTGGGTGTGGCTGGCGCTCGCCGCAAGCGCGTTGCTTGCGCTCGGCATCGTGCTGACGGCGATGCGCACGGTGCTGGTCGCCTGCGCCACGGGAGCGATGGTGGTTGCCTGGCGCGCCGCGCGCAAACGAGAGCGGCTTTTTATATACGCCGCCGTCATCCTGGTGCTGGTGACGGGCGCGCTCGCCGTCTGGCGGACACGCGCGCAGGGCGCGCTCTCTTTCCAGGATGCGAGCGCGCAGCTGCGCTTGAAAGTGGCGGGCGTGGCGCTCTCGCGCCTGGCGCTGCATCCGTTCTTCGGGCATGGCATGGACGCTGTCAAGAAACACTGGACGGAGTGGGGCTTTCCCGGCACGGATATAATCCACATGCACTCGACGCCGCTGCAACTGGCCTTCGACAGAGGCTTGCCCGCGCTCTTTCTCTGGTTGTGGATCATGGCATCATTCTGGCGCTCGACCGTGAGGGCCGAAAAGTCTGCGCGCGATGACGAGGACGCAGACCGGCACGGCCTACTGCTCGGCGCGACCGGAGCAATCGCTGGGTTCTTCGCAAGCTCGCTGGTCAACTATAACTTCGGCGACGCCGAGGTCGCGCTCCTATTCTGGTGGCTGATGGGAATAGTCGTCGTGTGCGACCGGCAATCGGCGATCGACAACGGACAGTCAGCTCGGCCGTGAGCCTTCATTCAGGGGGATGAGCCCGGCCGCTCAGGGCTCAGGATGCGCCGTCCTTCGAGTACTGGGCCCGTTCCGAATTTACGAGGCCGAAGGCGTGGGCTCAGAATGCCAAGCCGACCTGCTACCCGGCCCTGCTTTATATTGACACCACGCTCCACTCAGGTTTACGCTACACACTAGCCGCACGAATTGGCCGACAAGACTCCCACTTTTGCCGGTCACCGAAAATCAAAACCTTGGTGTGTTTGAGCCTCACCCGAGGCCAAGGATTCTTTATGGTTTCCGCGTGGGAAGCAATCAGTAATCGCCGTTCTCAAGATCGCTACAGGATCAGTCTTCAAGCCAGCGTCTCTCTAGTCGAAAACAATACCAGCGACCGCCAGTGGCCGAGCGTGCTCGCTCGCACGACTGAGATCAGCCTGGACGGAATAGCGCTGATCGTGCCCTCAACGCACATGGGCCGCCATGATCTGAGGGAAGGCCGACATCTGCTGCGTATCATCCTGGCCGTCTCGACTTCGTCAAACGTCGCCATTATGGCGAGGCTCATCCATTTCGGCCCGTTCGACACAGGCCAGGCGGAACCAAGCTATCTGATCGGAGTCAAGATCGAACAACTCGGCGCGGTGGATTGCCTGCTCTATGCCGAGTTCATCAGGAGCCTGGCGAAGAAGAAAGGGTAGGGTCTAAGAGAGCCGGGCTCCTCGCTCATTCGTTCCCGGCCGTGAATGATGCGCTCCTGTTACCGAAGAGCATTTGCAATCACTCCCTCAAGGTGCTCGATTTAATTGGCCCCCTCACTTACTAACCAACAGAGCCTTAAAGGAGGGTTCGACAAATGAGAAGAAGAGTGATTATTGCGGCGACCGGTTTGCTCATCGCTAACCTGGCGCTTTCCGTCTACAGCGGCGGCGCTGCGACGGCGGCCCGCGCTTACACGGGCGATTGCGGCATAGCGGCTCAAGACAGCATTCCATTGGAGCCAAGCGAGTTGACGGCCACGGAGGTTACATCGAGTTCCATCACCATCTCCTGGAGGGATAACTCAAGCGACGAGGTCGGGTTCAAGATCGAGCGGTGCGGAGGCTCCAATTGTACAGACTTTGTACAAATAGGTTCCATGCCCGCAGGTGTTACCAATATTACGGACTGGGGCCTGGGTAAAAACAAAACCTTCAAATATCGCGTGCGCGCTTACAATGCCGCTGGCGACTCGGCCTACTCGAACATCGCGGTGGGGACGACGACACGCTAAGGGCAATAGGTTTATAAGAAGCCGTCCGTTCCCACCATGTAGCCGTGCGGACAGGGCGTCAGGCTTGCCGAAAGGAGCGAAAGCCTGACGCCCTTCGACCCTCTGCGAACAAAGAGCGGCCTTTTCAGAAGCTTCCCTGTAAAGCGGAATCCTATAGGCTCAGTCAAAATCTTAGATTACGTCTGCGAAGTTTTTGCGCGTTCTGGCGAACCACCAGTAGCCGAAGAGGAAGCAGACGAGGGCGAAGGCGCTGAAGTAGGCGAGCCCGCGCCAGTCCGGCATAGTGCCTTCGAGCACTACGTTGCGATAGCTGCGTACGAGATGCGTGAACGGGTTGGCGTTGATTACGGGGCGGAAGCGATCCGGCACGACCGCTTCCGGATAGATGATCGGCGTCAGAAATAACCAGGCCGTCAGAAGAAGCGCGATGCCCTGCACTATATCTCGCAGAAAGACGCCGAGCGAGGCGACCAGCCATGCGACGCCGAGCGTAGCCACGAGCTGCGGCACGAGCAACAAGGGCAGCCACAGCAGCGTCGCGTGCAGCTCATGGCGAATGATGAGCGCGGCGACGACCAGCGCGAGCGTACCGAACATCTGGTTGGCGACGGCCGTTAGAGCCTGCGCGATCGGCAATATCTCCAGCGGAAAGACCACTCGCTTGACCAGATTGGCGTGGCCCAGGACGGTTTGCGACGAATGCTGCACGGCCTCCTGAAAGGCCGTCCACGGCAGCAGGCCGCAGAAGAGATATAGCGCGAAGTCCCAGGACGAGCCGCGTGCGCCGAAGCGAGCGCCGAAGATGCCCGCGAAGATGAAGGTGTAGATGGCTATCATCACGACCGGCGTCACGATCGCCCAGATGATCCCGAGCACGGAGCCCCTGTAACGCGCCGCCAGCTCGCGCTTAGTGAGCGAGAGAATCAGATCGAGGCGGCCCGGCAACTCCCACAGGGGTCGCCACACCGCTCGCCGCGCTGCCTGGGACGAGATCATGCCCCGTCATTGTAGACCATCGGCGGCGAGTGACAAGCGGCCAACTCTCGCGGGCTTTTCTCCTTACCCCCGACTTGTCACTCGCCGCCCGTCTGGGGTAGGGTTTAATGCATGAGTAAGGTGCTGCGCGTCGAAGGCGTATCAAAGCAATATCGCATCTACGAGCGACCGGGCGACCGCCTGAAAGAATCCCTGACGCGCGGACGCTGGAAGGCCCACCGCGAATTCTGGGCGCTCAACGATATTTCGTTCGATGTCGATTCGGGCACGACCGTGGGCATCATCGGCCCGAACGGGAGCGGCAAATCCACCCTTCTACAGATCATCACGGGCACGCTCGAACCGACGCACGGAAACGTCTGGCACGAGGGGCGAATCGCCGCCCTGTTGGAGCTTGGCGCGGGCTTTAACCCGGAGTTCACGGGCATCGAAAACATTTTTATGAATGCCGCGCTGATGGGTTTCTCGCGCCGCGAGACGGAAGCGCGCCTCGCGGACATTACACGCTTCGCAGAGATAGGCGATTTCGTTTACCAGCCCGTCAAGACCTATTCTTCGGGGATGTACGTTCGGCTCGCCTTCGCCATCGCCGTCAGCGCCGACCCGCAAATACTGGTCGTCGATGAGGCGCTGGCCGTCGGCGACGCAGTGTTCCAGCATCGCTGCCTGCGTCGCATCAGGGAGATGCAGGAGAGGGGCGCAACCATCCTCTTCGTATCGCACGACCCGGCGGCCATTCGCGCCCTCTGCCTGCGCGCCATTCTCCTTAACGCCGGGCGTGTCGAGACGGACGGCAAACCGACGGACGTTCTCAACCGTTACCAGAAGTTGATTATGTCGCGCACGCAGGCTTACGAAGAGACTCAAACGCCGGACAAGACGGAGGACGACAGCCTTGTGTTTTCGGATGAAGCGCGCGCCCCGCTCACGTACTCTTACCGTCACGGCGACGGCAGCGCCGAGGTCTTGAGCGTTGACGTGCTCGACGCTAATCGCAGGCCCGTGCAATTGGTCGAGACGGGCGAACCCATACTGGTGCGCCTGCGCGTACGCTTTAACAGGGACGTGGACGAGCCCGTTTGCGGCATGCTTATACGTGATCGTCTCGGCATCCATATCTACGGCACTAATACGGAGATTCAGGAGGCGAGCTTCGGCCACGTGCGGCGCGCAGAGATTGTCGAAGCGACTTTCTCTTTTAACTGCTGGCTAGCGAGCGAGACGTTTTCGCTGACTGTCGCGGCGCACAGCCTTGACGGTATCAGCTATGACTGGATTGACGGCGTCTCGTTCTTTCGCGTTATGAGCCCGGTGGTGATCGAGGGCGTCGCCAACCTTAACGCCA
>DASQYE010000323.1:0-4474 GCA_035639355.1 Pyrinomonadaceae bacterium | reverse complement strand
TACCAGGCCAAGAGCATTCGCCAGACCTCGAACAAACTGGCTGCCGAAGCTCTGGAAGCCGAGCTGATGCTGCATCAAAACTCGCTCGCGCCCGAAACTCGCCAGGAGATTCAAAAAAAGATAGACAAGTTCAAAGAGACGGCCGACCGCTACGAGAACGAGCCCGATAAGGACGAGCCGAACAACCCGCTCAAGGGCGAAGGCCGTCAGCAACTCTCGGCGCAGGCGAAGAATTTTGAAGCCCAGCGTAATCGCGCCCAGCTGCAAGACCCCAACTTCGATTTCGCGGAAGCCCTCTTTCAGATTGCGATCGTCCTGGCGTCGGTGGCGATCCTGTCTATGTCCAGGCTGATCTTGAAGGTCTCGCTCGTCGCCGGAGCCGTCGCCTTCATACTAATGCTCAACGGCTACTTCCTCTTCTTCAAACTGCCTTTTTAATGGTTGGCCCTAGAGGTCGCTGGGCGGCTTCGGGGGTCGAGTTCCGGCTCCCCTCAATGTCCGGCGCACAAATCTCGCCCGCGTCTTTATCACGGGCGGGGCGCGTGTTGAAGCTAACAGGGATTAGAACTTACAGGTTCTTTCCACGGTAACGAGCGGTCGTCTTTTCGAGAGCTATATGCGAGCCGTATTGCAGCGCGTGACGCGCGCCTCCGTCAGGGTCGAAGGAGAAACGGTCGGCGAGATCGGCCTCGGGCTCGTCGTGCTGCTCGGGCTAGCGCATACCGACACGACGCAGGACATTAAATACCTGGTCGAAAAGATCGCGGCGCTCAGAATTTTTGAGGATGCTCATGATCGCATGAATCTGTCTGTGACGGATGTGGGGGGTGCGCTGCTCGTCGTCTCGCAGTTTACGCTCTACGGGGACGCGCGGCGCGGCCGACGCCCGTCATGGAGCGATGCCGCGCCGCCCGCCATCGCCGGGCCGCTCTACGAATCCTTTATAGAGGAGGCTCGCCGCAGCGTCGGCCGTGTCGAGACGGGAAGTTTCGGCCGCATGATGGAGGTGGAGCTAGTCAACGACGGCCCCGTGACCATCCTGCTCGACAGCCGCCGCCTGTTTTGAGGCGCGCTACGAACATGAAAGGCCGCGATCAATCTGTTAATATCGCGTGCGCTCTTGCGGGACTTTCCGGCAAATTAAAATAAGCATCACAAAACGGAGGCAAACATTACTGTGAACATAGAACGGCTGCGGGCACTTCGGAAGCTGACGCGCGGCGGGTCGAAGACCCTGCTGCTGTGCGTCCTGCTGGCGCTCTCACTGTCGGCCTGTAACAAGGATAAGACGAGCGCCACCAGGGATTCCGACACGGCGGAAGAGGAAGAGGCGGCGCTCGACGCGAGCGTTAAGAAGGGCATCAAGCCGCAGGCGGACGCGGAAGTGGCGGTCATAGAGATGGAAGACCCCGGCTACGGAAAAATAGTCATAGAGCTTTATCCGAACCTCGCCCCGAAGATGGTCGAGCGCTTCAAGCAATTAATCAAAGAGGGCTTTTATAACGGGACTACGTTTCACCGCATCAACCCGGAGCTGGGCATCATACAGGGCGGCGACCCGCTCTCGAAAGACAACGACCCGAACAACGACGGGACGGGAGACTCGCCTTACCCGAATGTGCCTGGAGAGATGAGCGATATTCCATATGAGCGCGGGATCGTCGGCGCAGCCCGCAAGGGCGCGCGACCTGGCTTTGCGGGGCAGCCCGGCATGAGCGAAAAGGAGGCGCGTGATACCGCCAACTGCCAGTTCTACATCACGCTCAAGAAAGTGCCGGACTTCGACCGCAAATACACCGTGTTCGGTCGTGTCATAGAGGGCATCAACAACGCGGACATCATCGGCGGCGCGCCTGTCGAAGCGGGCTCGGAGCGCCCCGCGCCCCGCATCGTCATCAAAAGCGTAACCCTTCAACCCCACCCATAAAAAAGCAGTGACAAGTGACGAGCTTGAAAGCACTGCTTTCAAGCTCGTCACTTGTCACTCGCCACCGTGTCACTGCCTTTATATCGTGTCGTCGTCGCCCTTCGAGCGCTCGTCCAATTCGTAGCGATCACGGTCGCGGCGATCTATCTTGTCTATAAATTCCAGCTCCTCGTTATCCTCGAAACTGACGCCGACGGCGCGCGCGTTCTCTTCGACCATGGATTGATCCGGGGTCGGATTATCGCCGGAGATGGTCTCCGTGCCGCTGTCGTTGACGCCTTCCCAGTCGGCGTCCGGGTCGCCGCCCGCGTCCATTGGCGAGGACGCAGTGTTGTTGCGCAGGCGTTGCGCCAGAAGGTCAGGGTCTTTCGGGGCGCGCGAAATCTCTTCTTCCATGAACTCTTCGATGTCCGGGTCGGGCACGAAGTCTGGATTGTTGCTCAGGTACTCGAAATCTTCCGGTCTCTTTTTTGGCATCCCGTTAGGTCTCCCTCTGGTAAGCATTCGGCGCACAAGCCTTCAGCTATAAAGACAGGTCCGTTCTGCGACCGAGACTTCTGGTTGCGCGCCGCCGAGGCCGACCGCCGGCGACGACGTAATCTGACGGCTGATGGCTGAAAGCTTTTGCACTATAGCAGATGCTCTGAACGAGCGGCAATCTGAACGAGCGCGCTTTCTCAAAAGGATGCCTTGCTTGACGTTTTAAGGGGCCGCGCCCTACACTGAACTTCGGACAATAAACCTGATCGCAATACGTTTTCCGGGGCGCGCCTCTGCTCTTCTAATCGAGTGCGTGTGTGCTTCAACTCTACATCAATCGCTTAAACTTTTATGCCACATAATCTCCACGACACGCTGCGTACATTCAAGACGGGACGAAATGGCGAGGGCCGGTACTATTCTCTGCCGCAACTGGAAAAAGCGGGCGTCGGCCCCATCTCTCGTCTGCCTTTCAGCATTCGCATCATCCTTGAGTCCGTGCTGCGCAACTTCGACGGCAAGAAGATCATGGAGGACGACATCCGAGAGCTGGCCAACTGGCAGCCGACCGGCGAGCGCACCGAGGAGATACCCTTCATCGTCGCGCGCGTCCTGTTGCAGGATTTCACGGGCGTGCCGCTGCTGGTCGATCTGGCGGCGATGCGCTCCTGCGTTGCGCGGCTCGCTAAAAATCCGAACCTAATAGAGCCGCTCGTCCCCGTCGATCTAGTCATAGACCACTCCGTTCAGGTCGATTTCTCAAGCACGAGCGAAGCTTTCAAGAAGAACATGGAGATGGAGTTCAAGCGCAATAACTCGCGCTACCAGTTCTTGAAGTGGGGGATGCAGGCGTTCGACGGATTCAGGATCGTGCCTCCCGATATAGGCATCGTGCACCAGGTCAATCTGGAATTCCTGGCGCGCGGCGTCTGGGAGCGAGACGGCATCTACTATCCCGATTCGCTTGTGGGCACGGACTCGCACACGACCATGATTAACGGCCTCGGCATCGTCGCCTGGGGGGTGGGCGGAATCGAGGCCGAAGCCGGGATGCTGGGCCAACCCGTCTATTTTCTGACGCCCGACGTGGTCGGCGTGCACATGACGGGTAAACTACAGGAGGGCGTCACGGCGACCGATCTGGTCTTGCGCGTCACGGAGATGCTGCGCCAGGCCAAGGTGGTCGGCAAGTTCGTAGAGTTTCACGGCGAGGGCGCGGCGAGCCTGCCGGCGGCCGACCGCGCCACGATCTCTAACATGTCGCCCGAGTACGGCGCGACGATGGGCTTCTTCCCCGTGGACGAGGAGACCTGCAAGTACTTGAGCGCGACGGGGCGCACGGACGAGCAGGTCGAGGCTGTGCGCGGCTACTACCAGGCGCAGGGCATGTTCGGCATTCCGCGCCGGGGCGAGTGCGATTACAGCAGCCTTCTTGAGCTCGACCTGGCCGAGATACGTCCGAGCGTGGCCGGGCCCAAGCGCCCGCAGGATCGTATCGAATTGCCCGCCCTGAAGGACAAGTTCATAGAGCTTTTCCAGAAACCGGTTAAGGAGAACGGATACGGTAAGTCTCAAAAAGATTTGAGCGATCGGTACACGGTGAGGGTCGGGCGCAGCGCTTTTAAGAGAAAAGCTGCGGTGGCAGGGGGCGGCGATCAGGCTATGGAGACGGCCCCGGCCGTCGAAGAGCTTCATGTCAGCGAGAGGAACACGAGCCCCCTGACCGAGCTTGAGATGATGAACAATCGCCCGACGCCCGACCGCGTAGATGAGATTCCGCCGGGCGAATTTCCCGAGCGCTTCGACGACCTGGGCCACGGCGACATAGTGATCGCCGCCATCACCTCCTGCACCAACACCTCGAACCCGAGCGTCATGCTGGCCGCCGGACTGTTGGCCAAAAATGCAGTCGAGCGCGGCCTCTCGGTCGATCCGTCGGTCAAGACCTCGCTCGCGCCAGGCTCGCGCGTCGTCACCGAATACCTGGAAAAGACAGGGTTGCAACCCTTCCTCAACGAGATCGGGTTCAACCTCGTAGGCTACGGCTGCACGACCTGCATCGGAAAC
>DASQYE010000322.1:0-4031 GCA_035639355.1 Pyrinomonadaceae bacterium | reverse complement strand
TGCAGCTCGACCAGATGCCGCACGATCGCAAGGCCCAACCCGAGCCCGCCATACGCCCTTGTGCTCGTGCCGTCGGCCTGACGAAAGCGCTCGAAGACGAAGGGCAGGAACTCCGGCTTGATGCCGAGCCCCGTATCGCTGACGGTAATCTCGACATGTGAATCGACGCGTTCGAGACGCACCTGCACGTGCCCATCTCTTTGGGTAAACTTCACGGCGTTCGAGAGCAGATTCCAGACGATCTGCTGCAAGCGATCCGGGTCGCCAGAGATGGGCCCGGCCATCGGGTCGAGCACGACCTGAAGACGCACACCCTTGGCTTCGGCGGCGGGCCGTATCGCTTCTATGGCGAGGTCGATCACGGATTTTAGCTCGACGGGCTGTGCGTCCAGCCGCAGCTTGCCCGTAATGATGCGCGAGACATCGAGCAGGTCTTCGACGAGCTGCGCCTGAGATTTGGCGTTGCGCTCGATAGTCTCAAGAGCGCGCAGCGAGGTCGCCTCGTCAAGGCCTCCCGCGCGCAGGATGCGGGCCCACCCGAGCACCGCTGTCAGGGGCGTGCGCAGCTCGTGCGAGACGGTGGCTAGAAATTCGTCCTTGGTGCGGTTGGCCTCCTGCGCTTCGCGGTAGAGCCGCGCATTATCGACGGCGAGCGCGGCGCGGCGCGCCAGGTCTTCGGCAAACGACAAATCCAGCTCGTCGTATTGTCGCCCCGACTCGGCCGTGACGAAAGTGATCGCCCCGAGCGTGCGCCCGCGCGCGATCAGGGGAACGATCATGTATGACCGCAGGCCCAGCTCGCGGGCGATCCTTAGATGCTCTTCATCCCTGGCGGCGGAAAGAAGCATCCATTCCGGAATCTCGGAGACCAGCTCAGGTCTTCCAGTACGCAGGACGTTCGGCAGGCCGTAGGCGGCGCTCATGTCTGTAGGGTAGCGGCGTTCCATCTCCATCGCCAGCTCGACCTTCGCAGGGTCGGTATGAGCGACCGCCAGCCGCCGAAAATTCTGGCCCGACTCCAGCACGTCTACGGCGCACCAGTCGGCCAGCTGCGGCACGGCCAATCGCGCCACGCTCGCCAGTGTAGATTCGTAATCCAGCGACTCTGAAAGTATTCCGCTCGCCTCGACTATGAAACGCAGGGACTCTTCGGCCCGCTTCTGGTCTTCAATATCCGTGCTCGTCCCGAACCATTTGACGATGTTGCCCTCCTGGTCGCGCATCGGCAGCGCGCGTCCCAGATGCCAGCGAAAGGCTCCGTCCGAGGCGCGACGGAAGCGATACTCGATCTTATACTCTTCGCCCGTGCGCACGGACGCGTACCAGCGCTCCTGGCACGGCTCTACATCGTCGGGATGAAGCACGCCCTTCCATCCTTCTTCGGCCAGGCTTTCTTCCTCCGTGAAGCCCGTATATTCAAACCAGCGCCGGTTGTAGTAATCCAGGTGTCCGTCGGCGCGCGCCGTCCAGACGATCTGGGGCATGGCATCGGCCAGCGAGCGATAGCGCTCCTCGCTCTCTTCGAGCAGGGCGCGCTCGCGCCGCGCGGCCTCGTAGAGCCGGGCGTTATCCATGGCGACGGCCGCTTGCGCGGCGAGCCCGACGACGATCCGCTCCGCGTAATCGGTGAAAACGCCCGCCTCCGAATGGCCGAAGAAGAGCCCGCCGATCACTTCGCCCGAGCGCGAGACGACCGGCACGGCCATGTAGCTCGTCACGGGCAGATGGCCCTCTGGCATTCCGTAGTAGGGCGAGTTCTTGCCGTAGCGCGGGTCACGCTTTACGTCGTCGATGCGAAGCACCCCTTCGCCGCGAAAAGTCGGCCCGAAGAGATCTGTGGCGCGCGGCATGGGGAAATGCGCGAACGACGAGCGCGGCACGCCGGAGAGCGTGTAAAGCATGTAGGATGCGCCGTTCTCATTCAGGACGTTATAGAAGAAGGAGCCGAAGTGCGCGCCGATCAATTCTGTGGCCGCGTCCGTCACGGCCTGAACGAGCCTTTGCAGGTCAAGCTCGGCGGATAGAATCCTCCCGATGCGATTGACCGTCTCGATCACCTCGCGCTGTTCGTGTAGACCAGCCTCGGTCGTCTTGCGCTCGGTGATGTCGGCGGCGATACCGGCGACTCGCGTCACCTCGCCCGATTCATTCCTGATCGGAAACGCCCTGGCCCACACCCAGCGAACGGAGCCATCCGGGCGCACGACGCGGCATTCTTCGCTGTAAGTCCCAGGAACCCCTCCCGGAAGAGCAGCCGCCACGCGCGCGCGGTCGTCCGTGTGGATGGCTTCGACGAAAGAGTTGGGATTCTCGTACAGGCTCGCGCGCGTGCGTCCCAAAATCCTCTCGTAAGCGGGGCTGACATAGATGATCTCGGACGTGACGGGATCGGCGAGCCAGAAAATCTCGTCTATATTCTCGGCCAGCTGTCGAAAGCGTTTCTCCGATTCCCGCAGCTCTTCAAGAAAGTGGCGCTCGACGCCCTCAGCCTCTTTGCGCGCCGTCTGTTCCTGTACTAAGCGCGCGCGTTCCTCTTCGGCCCGCTTGCGCTCCGTCACATCGCGTATGATGCCGAGGCCGCCGACGATCTCTCCCTCGTCGTTATGGAGCGGGCAGTAGCGTCCCTCGAAAAAACCTGTGCGCCCCGTTTGCGGAACGACGAAGGCCCTGTCCGTGGCCGTCAAGCTCTGTCCCATGAGCGCCTGCTGAAAGTAGTGATCTTCTCCGGTCTCTTTGAGGAAAGGGAAGACCTCGAAGGCGCACTTGCCGAGCACGTCTTTGCGCCTGACTCCCGAGAGCTGTTCCATCGCAGGGTTCCAGACCGTGTAGCGACATTCACGGTCGAAAGCGAGAATGCCATCAACGCTGCTATTGATGAGCATTTCCACGAAGTTCTGATACATGCTTTGAATCCCTTTTGTCAGCGGGCGCGCGGGTCTCTTTCCCGCCCGCGGGAGAATGATTTGTCCAGTATGGGCCGGGGAGACGATTGAAGCTGAGGGGACGCGGGCGGTGGATGCCAGCCCGCGTCCTCCTCCGGGGCCATGTCTATAACGACTCCGGCAATATTACCAAGAGGACGCGCCGTCGCGCACGCCCGCGCAAGACCCGCTCGCGCGCGAGCGGGGCCTGAAACAAACGGCTTCGACGCTCAAAAACCCTCCGGGGCATGATAGCTCATTGACCCGCCGCGCTGTCCATACGGTTCGCGCCTCGCCGTCAAGATTATCCTGGCAATCCCGTCGGCTACGGTGTACATTACGAACCCGTCTCAAGATGAATTAATATAGACCGCAAGAGATGCTTGACGGCGATCGCGGCGGCGGCGCGGGTTGCTGCCGCGCCGAGGTCTGACGTTCGAGGTCTGATGTTCAATGCCGGTTGTTCCGAGTGATCTTAAACAGGGGATGATCCGAGGGGGTTTTGCAGCTTTGGCAGCGAGATCAAACGTTGGAAGGCGTGCGCTGGTGACGGGCGGGGCCGGGCTGATCGGCTCGCACGTCGCCGACTTGCTCCTCAAAGCAGGCTGGTCTGTGCGCGTCCTGGATAACCTGGAGCCGCAAACGCATCGCCTGGGCAGGCCACCGTGGACGGCCACAGCCGCCGAGTTTATAGAGGGCGATGTGCGCGACCGTGCGACCATGACGGCGGCCCTCAAGGACATAGACGTGATCTTTCACCAGGCGGCTTACGGCGGCTACATGCCCGAGATGGGAAAGTACGTCGCCGTCAACAGCTTCGGCACGGCACAGATGCTGGAGATCATACGCGACGAGAATCTTCCAGTGAAGAAAGTCATAGTAGCATCTTCACAGGCGGTCTACAGCGAGGGCGCGGCGAGGTGTCCCGAGCACGGACTGGTGTTTCCGCCCGTCCGAGCGGTGGCGCAGCTCAGCGCCGGAGACTTTTCCGTCCACTGCCCAGAATGCGGCGCGTTGACCGAGCAAGCGCCGACGCCCGAACACGCGCCCATCGGCGGCGAGACCGTCTACGCCATCACCAAGGTCGATCAGGAACGCCTGGTGCTGACC
>DASQYE010000321.1:0-9758 GCA_035639355.1 Pyrinomonadaceae bacterium | reverse complement strand
TTCGGCTCGGAGTTCATAGGCTTTGACGCCCTGAGCCCGACGGCGACGCCAGAGGCGCGACAGGCGTTCCTGGATAATTTTCTAGTCCCGGCGCGCACGCTTCGCCCGCGAACTATACGCATCGGCGTTCGTTTCGATTTTTAAGCAGTAGCTATTTTCAGAATGTGAGGCTAGCGGTGATGCTGTTTTTTGAGAACGCTGCGAGCAGGAGATGCATCTTGCTCGCAGCGTTCTCATTTGCGAGGCTCTTATTTGAAGGTCTCGTTGCGCCGCCTTGCGCGCGGGTCAGCTTTTGACCGCTGCTCCTCGCTTTCGCCCTTTGCCTGTGCAAACAGCCTGGCACGCTGTCTGTCCGGCGGCGGCGGCGATACGTGATGCACACGGGCGCGCGAGCGCTCTATGCGCCGTTTCATCCAGTTAATCATGCGAGTTCAGGTCCTTCATGCTCCAGCGGAAACGTGTCCAGGAAGGCTTCGACGACGCGCGGGTCAAACTGTTTCCCGCTATGCTTTAGAAGCTCTGCGCCCGCTTCGTTGTGCTTGAGCGGCTGGCGATAGGGGCGTCGCGCCACCATCGCGTCGTAAGTGTCAGCCACCTGCACGATGCGCGCCATCAGCGGAATATCCTCGCCGCCGAGCTTGTGCGGATAACCCTTGCCGTCCCACCTTTCGTGGTGATGCTGCGTGCGTATGCGCAGCGCGGCCGGAAGATTGAAGTACGAGGCCAGGAGCGCGCCGAAGCTTGGGTGCAGGTGCAGGATGAACATCTCTGTCCGTGTAGGCTTGCGCGGGCGATTCAGCACCACCTCCGGCACCAGTATCTTTCCGACATCATGCAGCACGGCCGTGTAGCACAGGCTTCTCAAACGCGCATCGTCGAAACCGAAAGTGCGCCCGACCGTGCGAGAAAGTCTTGAGACTCTCACGCTGTGCGAATAGGTGTCGGGGCGCGCTTGCTTGAAGCGCCTGATGAGGCATTCCGTGCCGTCCGACCTGTAAATGTGTCCCAGGGTTTTCAGATTAGCCAGCGCGCGCTGCAAGTAATTGGCCCAGCTTCCGTTGACCAGCCGAATGGTTGCGGCTCCCGTGCTCTCCAATCTTAATTCGTCGTACATGCTTTGACTCCTCTGGTCAAAAACCAGCCGAAAAAACGAAGGTCGGGGGACTGCTCTGGCCGAGAAATCATCACGCAAGCGAGAATAAACAACTTGTGTGAGACGCACGCCCGATCTCTTCGCATCTGGCGTGCCACGTCTCACGCGCGGTACAGCCGGGCAGGGCAGATACAGTAAAAGGCGCGCACTCAAAACCCTATGATTCCGGGCCAAATCCTTAACAGCAAACAGATCAAAGTTTGCCGTTAAGAGGTTAAGAGACGGCTTGAACCTTTGCGGGGACGAGAAAATTGCCGCTCCGTCGATGCAAAAATCCGCACCGGCTGATGCGTGTTTCCTATGTATACGATATGGTATTTGCGCGGCGCAAAACCGCGCACGGAGTCGGCCAAACAAGCGCCGCTCCCGTTTATGCTAAACTCACGCGCGCGGCCCCGACCTACGCCGAAATACCGTCTGAAGCGACGCCGGAACCCAGGCACATGAACAACGCTTATAAAAATCAGGACCAGGACGGAGAGATCGAGACGGCGCTGCTCGATGCCGAGCTGTTCATCAAATACAGAGCCCCGGAGCGGGCCATCGTCAGGCTGCGCAGCGCCCTGGAGAAGAATCCGCGCTCGCTTGCATTGCGCGAGCGGCTGCGCGAGGTCGCCTCGTCCAAGCATCCGGAAGAGGCTGCGCGCCAATGCCTGGCGCTGGCGAGCCTCTACATAGAGCGGGAGGATTTCGACTTGGCGCAGGATCGGCTGCTCGAAGCCAAACATCTGGACGCGCGCATCTCCATAGCCTCGGGCCTGGAAGCCATACGGCGAGCGCGCCGTCCGAATCAACACGCCTTTGAGCCTGCCGCCGGCGCAGAGCAGCGTGCGGCCGTGACCCTCTCGGGCGACCTCTCCGCCATCAGTATCTTCGACATCGTGCAGGTCATAGAGAACGCGCGGCTGACCGGCGCTCTCGACATCACGACCGCAGCGGATGCCTACGCGGGGCGCGTCCTCTTTAACGAGGGGCGCATCGTCGGCGCGGAGGTCGGAAAGGCGGAAGGGCAGGAAGCCTTTCGCCTGATCGTGGAGCTGACGGGCGGCCACTTTGATTTCGAGAGGGCGGCCGTAGAATTTCCCGTCACCATCAACGCGACCAGCAATACGAGCCTTATTCTGGATTCATTGCGAGAGGTGGACGAAGAAAATCGCGGCTAGTAGAGAGGTGAAAGTGAAAAGCCGAAAGGGCAAGGGCGATCCTCTCTCGCTTCTCTTGTAGTTTCGCTTCCAATTTAATCTATGAGGACGCAGGTGTGCAGCGCTTCGGCGCGTTCAAAAGCGGCCAGAAGTCGCAGGTACTGCGCGTAATTGCGGCTCCGCGAGTTGAGACGCTCGCGCTCGCGTGCGGAGATGTCGCTGCGCAGCGCGAGGTCTAGGAAATCGTAATAATCGGCCGTCGCGGCGAAGGGAAACTCGCGCGTGTAGGTAGTCTCGGTCGCCGTCTCGGACTTGAAACCGGCGAGCATATCGAACAGGTGATCGGTCGTAATGTGCGCGGCCTCGCGCGTGAGCTGGATGGGCAATCGAAGCTCGAAGAACCTGAGCCCCTGCGCGGTCGTCACGCGCCGCAGCTCCTTTGTGCCTTCACCGTCGAACGGCGACTCGGCGTCAACCAGAATGCGCAGGAGTCGCGGCTGGTCTTCCGCGTCAATCGTGTCGAGCGCCAGCTGCACGCGGTCGGCCAGGAATTTTTCGAACTGTGCTTCTACGGGGTAGCTGATGCGGCCAAGGCAGCCGACCGCTTCACCCTCCGCGCCCTCGTGCGGCAGGCTGGCGGGGCAATTCCGGCAGAGGCTCGTCTCCACCTGCATGTGCTCGATCTCGGCGCGCGCGTCTTCTATGAAGCGCACTTTATCGGGCGTCGGCGCGCTCCTGTCGCCCGTCGTCAGGCGCGTGTGTATATTGCTGAGGCGTCCCCAAGCGCGCAGGTGCTCTTCCGTGTAGCGTGCGCGCAAGGCGCATGGATATTCGACGGCGAACTCTAAAGACAACTGTTTCTCCCCAGGCTTACGGCGCAAGGCGTCCTCCCCGTGACGGAGCGCGGACGCGAAAGTTGCATCACTCAAATCACTAACATACCAGTATGAGATAGATCAAGCGAGGTGCTTCCCGTGCAGTGCAACAGAGGGCGCGCGCCGTAGCATCATATAAATCAGACCTGCGACGCGCCCGCTATCTTTGATCGCTTCGGGCCGGCTGTGGAAAAATATGACGGGGCGTCTGGGAAAGACCAAGACCGGCCCGCGAGCCCCGTCGCACGAGAAGGAGCTTTTCAAATGACCCCCAAGCTTCCGCCCGGCCCGAAGCGCAAATTTCTGGGGATGGACTTCATAGCCTTCCGCCGCGATTCCATCTCTTTCATAGAGAATCTGGCGCGCTACGGCGACATCTCATATTTCAGGATGGGCCCACAGGATGTCTACTTTCTCAATCATCCCGACTACGTCAAGGACGTGCTCGTCACTCACCAGCAGAATTTCACCAAGGGGCGGGCGCTGCAAAGAGCCAAGCGCCTCCTGGGCGAAGGGCTGCTGACGAGCGAGGGCGACTTTCACCGTCGCCAGAGACGCCTCGCCCAGCCGGCTTTTCATAGACACCAAGTCGCCTCCTACGCCGTCTTGATGACCGCTTACGCGGCGCAGATGCGCGGAAACTGGCGCGACGGCGAAACCCTGGACATCGCGGACGAGATGATGCGCCTGACCCTTGCGATCGTCGGCAAGACGCTGTTCGATGCGGATGTCGAAGCCGAGGCGGACGAGATCAGGGCCGCGCTGACGGACATCGTCAAGCTCTTTAACGCGATGATGCTGCCCTTTTCGGAGCTGCTGGAAAAGCTTCCGCTCCCGCAGAAGCGCCGCTTTCAAAGAGCGAAGCAGCGGCTCGACGCGACCATCTACCGTATGATCGACGAGCGACGCCGCAGCAGCAGCGGCGAGGCTCGCGGCGACCTGCTTTCGATGCTGCTGGAGGCGCGCGACGAAGAGGGAGACGGCACGGGGATGACGGACGAGCAAGTCAGAAACGAGGCGATGACGATCTTTCTGGCCGGACACGAGACGACGGCCAACGCGCTCACCTGGACCTGGTATCTACTCTCGGAGCACCCGGGGGCGGAAGCCAGGCTTCACGAGGAGATCGATGCTGTACTCGAAGACGGGCGGCTGCCGACCTTCGAGGATATGTCGCGGCTGCGATACACAGAGATGGTGCTCGCCGAAGCGATGCGGCTTTATCCTCCGGCGTGGGCCCTTGGCCGCCTCTCCATTAACGATTATGAGATCGGCGGCTACCTTATACCTCCCCGCTCGCTCGTTCTCATGAGCCCCTATGTCATGCACCGCGACGAGCGATACTTCCCCGAGCCGACGCGTTTCGACCCCGAGCGCTGGACGACCGCCGAGCGCGAATCCAGGCCCCAGTTCTCCTACTTCCCGTTCGGCGGCGGAGCGCGTCGCTGCATCGGCGAGGGCTTCGCACGGATGGAGGGAGTCCTGCTCATCGCTACGCTGGCCCAGCGTTGGCGTCTGCGCCACGTTCAAACTCATAGGATAGCGCTGCAACCCGCCATCACGCTGCGGCCCAAACACGGCATGTCGATGACGTTGGAGAGAAGAAGCGCCGAGCCTCCGACCGGCAGCGAACAAAGGCGCGACGCCTACGCGCCCGTCGCCGTCTCTTAAAGGATTAAATATCCGGTCGAAAACTCCCTGCGTTCCAAAACAGATGAGGGAGCGGGCCGCCCCGTGACAGTTGGCCCGCTCCCCAGCGCTTCAAGCCGGGATCAACTTTCAGTTACTCCGTCACAAGGCTATCTCCCACAGTCCGCGCCCGTGCGTGGCGATGCGCAGAATGCGGTGGTTGTTCTGAACCGCCATGTCGAAGACGGCGACGCGCGGCAGCCCAACGCTGAAAGGCGACCACGTCGCGCCTCCATCCATTGATTTGTAAACGCCTATGTCTGTCCCGGCGTAGAGATTTCCGGTCGCCGGGTCGATGACGAACGCATTGACGGGGACATCCGGAATGACGTTCTCGCCGCTTCCGCCGGCCTTCGTCCAGGTGGGCGTTTGAGCGCCGAGGTTGGTGGTCTTCCAGACGTGCTCGCCCGCACCCAACCCGAAGCCCGAGAGAGTGACGTAGGCAGTGTTACTGGTCGCATCATTCTTATCGATGACCGCTCGCGCGAAGTAGCGGTCAGGAATCTGGTTCAGAGCGTCTGCGTTCCTCAGCGTCGCAGAGCCGTTGTTGGTCACAAAGATTTTACCGTTCTCCAATCCGACGAGGCGCACCGCGTCGCTCCTGGGCGAGATGCCGATGGCGCTGATGGCGACGCCCGTTTGAAAAACCTGGCTCACGACTACCATCTTCCTGCCGCTATCGCCGGAGCGGTAAAGCCTGTCGGAGCCGAAGTAGAGAGTATTGGGATTGCCGGGGCCGAGCGCCATAGGCGCATAGAAAAGCACCGCCGAATCCGTGCACGAGATGCCGTTGCTGACGCCGCCGCACCCCAGAAAGACCCACCCGCCGTCATTGGCAGACGATGTTTTCGTGACGCGCGCATAGCCGATCGGCCCCGTGCCCGCGAAGTTATGCTTGGTGTGATACATCGTTAGCATGGTCGTACTCGTAGCGTTCTGGTCTATCAAAGCAAAGCCCCCGTCGCCGCCATCCGCGCGCGTCCAGGTGTTGTCGGGCTTCAGCCAGTTGGTCCCGTTGTCCTGCGTGCCGCCGAGGGTGAAATAACGATCCGTCGAGTGCAGCGCGAGCGACATGAACTGCGTGGCGGAAAAGCCGGCGGTGTTGCGGCTCATCCAGTTTGCGCCAGCGTCCGTAGATCGCCAGACGCCGCCGTCGTTGCCCGTGTAGATGACGCTGGAATTGCCTGGAGCCAGCGTGACGGCATGAGTATCGGCGTGCAGGCCCGTGTCAATCCTGTTGAAGGTCGAGCCGCCGTTGGTGGATTTTTTCAGAATGGCGGAAGACGCCGAAGCGTTGTTCGAGCCGCCCAGGTAGATCACGTTAGCGTTCGCCGGGTCAAAGGCGACGGCGATGTCGTAATTACATTGGCTGTGGCAGAACCCGTTGGCGGCGGCCAGCGGCGCGCCCCAGGTCTGGCCTCCATCGGTCGATTTTCTCAACGAACCGTAACCGGCCGTGGCGTTGGCCTTGTCCGCGGAAGCGAGCAGAACGGTCGAGGGCCCGCCGACATTATTGTAGATGGCGAGTTCTCCGCGGTATCTCTCCGTGGCCGTGCCGAGCACGAGCGTGCGCGCGAAAACGGGCGATGCGGCCGATAGCTCCGTCGTGCGCCATACTCCGCCGTCATTGGGCTTCGTGCTGTCGCCGTTGTAATTGCGCACGACCAGCAAAAGGGTCTCATGCGCGGGGTCGCTCGGGTCGAAGGCGAAATCGGTGACATCGCTGTCATTGCTTCCGAGGGGCACTTTGGAGAAGACGGGAAGGGTCGTCGCAGACGTGGCGCGGTAGAGACCGCGAGCCGGCGTCCCGGAGCCGTCGGCGTCGAAGCCGCCCACGCCATTGATGCCGTCCGCGTATTCGTTGCTAATGCCGCCAAAGCCGTTCGTCGTTCCGACGTACATCACTTCGGGGTTCGTCGGATGCACGACGATCCTACTGATCGAGCGGCCTGAGAAGACATCCTCGCTTGCGGCCGTCAGATTGTAGGGGCCGGAAAGCGTCCACGCAGGCGTGTTCGCATTCGTGATCTTGTAAACGCCGACGCCGAAGAACGTCCACCCGCCGATGGCAGACTCGCCCGTGCCGACCCAGACGGTCGAAGGATTGTGCGGGTCGATCGTCACCGCGCCGACCGAGAGTGATTGCGCGCTATCCATCATCGCCGTCCAGGTCTGGCCACCGTCGAGCGTGCGGTAAAGACCGCCCTGCGCCGTGCCCACATAGGCGACGCCTGCGCTGCTCGGATCGACGGCGATGGCGGAGACGCGGCCCGAAACGGCTGTCGTCACGGTCTGGGTCTGGCCGTTCGGAATCGGCGCGGGCCCGATCGGAGTCCAGCTAGTAGTATTGAGCGTCGTCACGCTCAAGTCGCCTTCCTGAATCGCGGCCGCTGCGACCGTCGATGTCGCTTCCGCTTGCTGAACGCTGCTGCCGAGCTTCGGAGTGTTGCTGCCGCTCTGCCGCTCGTTTCTCTCTTGCTGCTCCATCTGGCGAATGGCGCGGCCGCGCGCCAGCCCGCGACGATTGTTCTTGTCGAAGATGCCGCGCAGCTTGGCGATATGCTCGGAACGCCGTCGAAGGTATAGCCGCTTGTCCATCTTGTTGCCCTGCATGTTTGTGGGCAGATCCGGGTCATCCGCTACGCGTCCGCGCTGCTGCTGCGCGCTCAAGGGGACGATCAGCAAAGAGAGGACGACGGCGGCCCTCAAGAGCAAAGCCGTATATTTTTTGCGCATGGGTTTCTCCTTCTGAAGAGTTGTGAGCGCTTCCCTGGGTGGAGGCGTCAGCTTTGAGGTGATTCGGTTGACGGGTTTTGAGGCCGTCAGTGTTTAGGAAACGAGTGGCGTGTCGCCCCTGTAAACAACACGCTTATGATGGAAGCACATTCACTATAGCGATTGGAAACCGGCTATGAGTCCCAGAAGGAGGCGCTATTCTAAGCAGATTGAAACCGGCGGTCAAGGCATTCGCAGATGGCCTTGACGGGCCGGGTGTGTCGCTTTGTCGAGCCGTTAATGACGGCCGCGCTTAGGGCCGGGGCTGTGCGACGGTCGCGGCCGAAAATTGGGCTGCTGCTTGCCCGGCGGTTCGTTGTGCTGTTAATCTTAACCTCTTTTGTACAGAGCATGGGTGCGCATCACGTACGACAAACCGGGAGCGCGTCGTGCGTTTTCGACGAGAGGTTAAACTTAATGGCGATCAGTCAAGACTTGCTGGAGATTCTGGCCTGCCCGGCGTGCAAGGCGAAAGTTGAATTGAAGGAGAACGGAAGCGGCCTGAAATGCGTCGAGTGCCGTCGCGTCTATCCGATTCGCGACGACATTCCGGTGATGCTGATTGACGAAGCGACGGTCGAGGATGAAGAGCCTGCGCGAAAATCCTGAGCCCGGCCGCCCCCACGTATTCGCCTCCGCCGTGAGCGAGGCGCGTGAGCGAGGCGACCCGCAGCCGCTCGGGCCCGCACGCTGGGATTGGACGGAGGTGCGCCGCGTGCTCGTCGTGCGGCTGCGCTCGATTGGAGATACGGTGCTGGCGACGCCTGCGCTCCACGCGCTGCGAAGGTTTCTGCCCGGTGCGCGCATAGACGTGCTGCTTGAGGATTGGGTCGCGCCCGTGCTCGACGGATTCGCGGACGCCGACGCCGTCATCACTATCGAGCGCGCAAGCGCCCGTTCGCGCGCACGCGCCGCGCGCGAGATGAGGGCCGCGCGCTACGACGTGGCCTTCAATCTGCACGGCGGGACAACTGCGACTCTTTTGACCAGGGCATCGGGCGCGACGCATCGCGTCGGCTACAGTGATTACCGGTACAGCCGCCTTCATAATCACACAGCGCCCTCGCCCGTCGAGCTGTGGGGAAGGACGAGCCTGCATTCGGTCGAGCAGCAGTTGGCGCTCCTGGGCTGGACGGGCGTGCCCGTCAGCGACCGACCGCCGACACGGCTCGCCGTGACCGGGGCGGCGGCCTCCAGCATCGAAACGAGGCTCAGCGCCGTGGGCCTGGAACAAGCGATGCCCTTCGCGCTCATTCATCCGGCCGCCGCCTTCCAGACTAAGCAGTGGGCCACCACTCACTTCGCGCGCGTGGCCGAATATCTTCACGGGCGCAAACTGGCTTGTGTGGCCGTCGCCGCGCCGGGCGAGGCCTGTATCACCGGTGACCTGCTGCGAGAATCTGTCGTCCCCGTAAATGCTTTCACTGACCTCTCGTTGCCGGAAGTGACGGCGCTCGCCGCGCGCGCCAGCCTCTTCGTAGGCAACGACAGCGGCATCGCGCACATCGCCGCCGCCGTTCGCACGCCGTCGGTCGTCGTCTTCGGGTCTTCAAATATTACGCACTGGCGGCCCTGGAAGAGCGAGCGCGCAGAGATCGTGCGCGAAGAGATGCCGTGTCAGCCCTGCCCCGGCTACAGCTGTGCAGAGTTTGACCAGCCCGAATGCATTCGACGCGTACCGGTCGAGCGCGTCATCGAAGCCATTAATAGAGTGATGAGTGACGAGTGACAAGTGACGAGCAAGAGAACTTGTCTTTATCTTGTCACTTGTCACTCGTCACTTATCACTGTTTTCTTATGGAACAACTGAGTCAAGATCGTGCCGGCGAGATCGTGCGACGGATGCATGAAGTGGCGGTCGTGGTGCTGGGCGATGTGATGCTGGACGAGTTTGTGTGGGGCGACGTGACGCGCATCTCGCCAGAGGCCCCCGTGCCGGTGGTGGATATACGACGCGAGTCGGCGCACCTGGGCGGGGCCGCGAATGTGCTGGCGAACCTGGTCGCGCTCGGCGCACGCGCGAGCGTTGCAGGGGTGGTCGGCGACGACGGCGCTGGTATGCGCCTGCGCGCGGAGCTGCGCGAGGCGAGCGCCGCGCAGACGGACGAGCTGATCTTAACGGAC
>DASQYE010000320.1:0-6097 GCA_035639355.1 Pyrinomonadaceae bacterium | reverse complement strand
CGCCCCGCGCGACGATTGCACAAGGGCGCGCGCGTCCGATTCGGCGAGGGCCGTTTGCGCGCACGAGTAGTCGAAGCTCTGGACGACGGTCACCGCGTCGTGCGCTTTGACTGCCATGACGGGTCGCCGCTCCACACACTTCTGGAAGAGCTGGGCCAAACGCCGCTTCCGCCATACATCAAGCGGGGCACGCAAACCCAAGCGGAAGACCGCGAGCGCTACCAGACTATTTATGCGCGAGAGCGGGGCGCTATCGCCGCGCCGACCGCCGGGCTGCACTTCACGCCGCGCGTGATCGACGAGCTGGCCTCGCGCGGCGCTTCCGTGGTCGAGATTACGCTGCACGTGGGCTACGGCACATTTGAGCCCGTGCGCGTTTCCGACACGGGCGAGCACAAGGTCGCGCCCGAACGCTACGAGATCAGCGACGGGGCGGCGCAGGCGATCAACCGTGCGCGCGCCCTCGGCCGCCGCATTCTGGCGGTTGGCACAACCACCACGCGCGCTTTAGAATCTGCGGTGGATGAAGACGGACAGGTTCAGCCCGGAGCGGGTCTCGCCCAACTGACGATCACGCCCCCCTTCGAGTTTCGCGTGGTGGGCCGGCTCCTGACAAATTTTCACCTGCCGCGCTCGTCCCTGCTGGTGCTCGTCAGCGCCTTTGCCGGACGCGAGCTAGTGCTCGCGGCTTATAGACATGCTGTCGCGGAGGCGTATCGCTTTTACAGCTACGGCGATTGCATGTTAATAATCTAAGCGTGACGCGCAAAGTAGGCGTCGTTCTTGCCCGTCACTAGCCACTTGTCACTTTTCGCTGCTCTCTTATGGCCGTACTGAAAAAAATTCGTTCGAGGTGGTGGTCGCAAGCAGAGGCCGGAGGCGCTGGCGGCGAAGGGTACGACGCGCCGCTGCCGCAGGCGAGGCCGCTCCTGGAGGTGCGCTATGACGTGCGCCCGCTGACCGTCACTCAGCTGGACGAGTGCTGGCGGCTGGATCAACGCTGCTTCATAGACGGCGAAGCCTACAGCCGTGAAACTTTCGAGTATCTACTGACCGCGCCCGAGTGCGTCTCCTACCGCGCCGTCACGCATGCCGGTGTGATGGTCGGCTTCATCGTCGGCTTGGTCGAGCCCGATCATACGGGCCACGTCACGACCCTCGGCGTCTCGCCGGAACACAGGCGACGCGGCATCGCCGGCCGTATGATGGAGAAGGTGGAAGACGGTTTTCGCCGCCGCAACGTGCGCATCATTCGCCTGGAAGTGCGGGCCATCAATACGGGCGCGCAGCAGCTCTATCGAAACCTGGGCTACATCGCCACACAGCGCCTGCCCCGCTACTACTCTAACGGCGGCGATGGCCTGCTCATGATTAAATCTCTCGAATAGGACTGAAGAAGGCAAAAGGTAAAAGGCAAAAGTGAAGAGGTGTCGTGCCTCCTACGCTTTTGCCTTTTTTCTACGGGGGATTTGAATCGTTCGCCACTGATTTAGGGTATTGTTCGCATTTTGGCGATTTTCGGGGATTTGATTCGTTCGCATCAAGTTAGCGTAGGTGCGCCATTTTTAATCTTGCATGCAGCAGGAATGTAAGGGAGACATTTACCATACGCGCAGCCCGGCAGCTATGCGCGTTCAGTTCTCCGAGGAATAGTCATTGACGCCATGCATAATATGTTATAAAAATCGGCTGGTCGTCGTATGTTCAGCATTTCTCGCTTTGACTAATCTCACGTCGGTTGTGCGGAAACATACGTCTGTCCACGGTTGGTATCTCGTTGTCCAATTAAAATTCTTAATCCTCTGCCTCTCTTAAACACTTGTAGCACCATGAGCCAGCAGCCAAAAGAGCCTCAGCAGACAGTCGAACAACCATCTTCTACGATAGGTGCTTCAACTGAAGAAGCCGCCGGGCCCTGGTTACCAGTGGCGGCGAGCACCGATGCCTATGCCACAGGGTACTACGTCATAATCGGGTGCGGCGCGGCAGCCGTCGTCAACCACACTACGCTTCGCCAGACGGCGTGGGGCCAGCAGCGCATCGGCGGCCTGCCCGTAATGCACATAGGCTTTGAAGACCCCTGGATTCATTACCACCCTCATAAAATGGGACAGAGCAGGAACCTGCTTACCTTGCCCGGTTATGAAAAACAGTACGACCCGGCGAACGAAGTAGGGGCCGACCAACCCAGAATGTCCAACCTGTTCGCGGGAGAAACAAGGCACGAACAGGAGCGTCTGCGCGCAGCCTACAGTTTTGAAGTTAGACGCGGCTTCGTGGCCCTGATTCAACCCGCCTGGGAGGAAGATGTACCGAAAGACGTACCGGAGGATATTCAACTGGCTTTCAATGAGGAAGGCATAGACGCTCATCTGCTCTATACGGATTTTGAGTTCGAGACTCCGTATCGCCTGCTGGTCGTCGGCATGAACGGGAAAAGCCAACTGGTTTACGCGAGTAAGATTGACATCTGCACCGGCTCAGGCAGGCCGAGAGTGCTAAAAGACCTATCGGAAACAGTTAGAACCAGGACGGTCGCATACAAAGCAATCCATGCATCCGGCTTATCGGGTTATGAGTTGAATGGGACGAAGCCATGGGAGCCGCCTGAAGCCTGGTCGCGCGAACTCAAGGAGCGACGGGTCATCTGTGGCGCAGAAGCTCTCTACAAAGAGACAGTCTGGGAGAGTGACAAAAGAATCTGCGTCATGGGTGAAGGAGGCATCGGCGTGAATATGGTCGAGCGTGGTGAAGAGGCCGGGGCATGGCTCGACTGGATTGCGAAGGAGGCATTGTCTTTCAGCTCCTTTGCCAATCCACGTAATCATGGGCTATTAAAACATCCGCTCGTTGACGAGCCAGACGGCCGGCGGATGGAACCCGGAGAATTCCAGGACTGGGAGAAACCAGATGCTGTGTGTAATCCGGCACATAAGAAATGGCGCTTTGGGAGAGATTCTGTCATCAGCAAAGTCGGACAGGGGACGGACGGCAAATTAAAGATTACCTACATGGCCTACGACCCCACAGGCAAGTCATCCGACTCGCCGCTTGCGCAATATTACGCATCTGGTCATCCCGCACCTGAGGTTCGAGATTATTACGAAGTAGATACTGCGCTTGATAACGAATGTTTTCCCTATTCGACGAAATTCATGAGTGAGGCCAGCCCTCCGGTGGATGCGGAGTTCTATCATCGTCTGATGATTTGCAGCGGGCAAGATCCGACAAAGGTCGGGCAGCCGCGCCCGATTACACAAATGTTAATCCTCGATCCTATCCTTGCGCCGGGCAATCTTATGGTTGGGATGGAAACGAAAGACAAGGGGAATACTATCCGGGTGCTCGGCGCGGCAAGTTATACGATCAGGGAGTGGGCCAACAGGCCGCCCTCGTCAGCAGAGCAAGACCATCTGCGCTCGTTGCCACGGCAGGCGCAATTTACAGGCTTCACTTTCTGCGGCATGAGTATCGCGCACGCCAATCACTATTTCGATCACAACCCGAATACCAACCTTAACACGGCGACCCACGCCGAACTAGACAGGCTGGTAGGCAAAGTGCTGGCGCACTTTATAGTTGGACTCCGCACGATGTCGCAGAATGGTTTTATGACTCGCAGTGCGCTTGAGGATAAGCTGAAAGAAGCTCCAGAGGGATGGTATCCGCGAGACTGGGAAGAAAAAATTAAAAAGTTGACGACGACCTACCGGCCACCCGACCCGTTCCGGCATTAAGCCTCGGTAGACCGTCCCTTCTCATTTACCTGTACATCGGCGTTGGAACGGATGCTCTGGCGAAAGCGGTTAGGCACAACGTCCCAGATCGTCCTCGCATTCTGAAGGTGCAGCCAGGGTAGATAATCACCGTAATACTCTTGCTCCAGATACCTGCCTTCTTCGGGAAGCCATCTTTCGACAATTCTGTCGCCGTCATGCGCATACCGCTCAATGGGATCGCAAGGATTACCGAAGAGACGAACATAGTCCAGCTTCAAATCCGCATCCACAAGGGCCTTGACCCCGTCAAGCCCGATCTTGTTCTCACCTATCGAAAGCCAACGCAGTCGGGGCAAATTAGAGTCACTGACCAGTTCCCTGAGATGGTGGTCTGTGAGATTAGACCTGTCCATGGACAGCGAGTGAATGTTGTTCAGGTATCCTCGTTCGAGTAATTCTTTAATCCAATCGCCCGCTTGCGTCAGATTGAGATGGCGTATCGGCGCGAGCTTGAATAATTCGTGGGCACGCTCAAGAAAGGCCGAGGCCGGCATGGTAATCAATTCAACGAATCCCCTGTCGAACTGATAGTCATCTACCCATTCAGCGATTTGCCCCGCCCAGGCGCGGCCATGCTCTGCGACCAGCTCCCTCTCCCGCCTGCGAAATACATATGCTTGCCATGAATCCTGATCGGTGTCGGGACTAGCCAACCCCAGTTGTATCTCGATGAAATTAGCGCGCAGAAAGTCGCCACGTATCATGCGCCACTGTGCATATTTACGGCGTGGGGGGTCATCGTCCGGATTCTCCAGGACAGCCTGCAAGAGGTCTCTTTCTTCGGGCAGCCGAGGGGAAGTCACGTCTTGGAATATCCTACTCATCGTTACCCTTGCACCTCTCGATCAAATCAAGAAATAAAGAACGCCCGGAGAGCACGCCATAGCGCGTATGCGACGGTCTTCGTCTCAAACTCCTTTTACTCTCCTCTGCGTTCGTGTTGCTGGCCCTAGCCGCAGCACTACGCTGCTTATTAGTTGAAAATACTGAACGGGGCGTTGGCCTCTGTAATAGCGATCCTGGCTTGCACATGGCCGAACGTAAGCGTCGATAAAAGCAAGGGATAGAGCCTTAATGCCAGTGGCATCAAAAGGTCTGCAGAAAGTCTTACATTTCGCAGCGCTTTCGGCACGAGCGCCCTAGCAATCATCTCACTTAAAGCCATTTAATTCAAGAAATAAGTGCGTTTAAACCGTCTGATTTTTCAGAGCCATGTTTCTCCCTAATATGATACATGCGCCTAAAATTTTGACGATTCTTGGTTGCCCGCTACCAAAGCCACACGCATGATTCTTGCAGCGACGCCGTAGGACTTGCTGTCCTTTAGCACGCGAGTTATAGTCGGCTGGTTGCGAATGATGGTTCGCAACCAGCCTTGATGGACGCACTTGCTTTAACTGTGTGATCGCTCAACTACAAGAGCAATCACAGCCTTGCCATAGCTGATTCTGACAGCAAACTTGATTTTCTTCATTAGCTTATCCCTCCTTTCAGGCTAAGCGGAGAAGCAAAACCCGCCCTTCCAACAACGTATGTAATCTACGTTGTTGGAAGGGCGGGCTTTTAGCTGGTGCGCGACCAGCAGCACACTTATCAGCCTCAGCAACCGCCGAAAATCTTTCGTATTAATCGCACGCTTTTAGAGGATGCGTGAGACCCGTAGGCTGGTCTCGGCTTCTTCGGCATCTAGCGATGCCATTCTCATGCAAAAATCTTATCACGGCGCATATACTTGTTTCAATAGCGAATAATTTGCCTGAGATCATAAAGGCATAAGTGCGCTATTGTCCGCTTTTTGGCTGATCAGGGGAATTTGAATCGTCCGCAGAGATACCACCTGAATTCTCTTGTTGTTGAAAAGCCTTTAGCTTCTGGATGACTTCCTCAACCGTGCCGCTGAAAACATCAGCGAAAGCCCGCCGCATTTTCAAAGCATCTTTTATCAACGCCTTATCAATTATTTTATGCATGTCGCCGGGAGCGAGAGGTTCGCTTTTTGCACTATGTCTGACATAAACAGAGCCTACGTTAAAAGCGGACTTCTGCTTGCCTTGTCTATTGATGTAATTACCTGGATCTGCAAACACGAGCGGAGGCCATGCTTCGTTTATCCTTAATATGGCGATCAGCTTGCCTGCTTTGTATGTGGTGAACAAATGGAAGTCGTTGAAATATGTCCTTGTGTAAGAATAAATTTTATCACTAATGATTGCGGGATCTATGTTTGCAAAAGCCGAAACATCAATGTCAGAGGGTGTTCCATCATCAGATAAGCCAATCAGAATGTAACCTCCTTCTGAATTTGCCATCGCCACTAT
>DASQYE010000319.1:0-5544 GCA_035639355.1 Pyrinomonadaceae bacterium | reverse complement strand
GTTGGATTGCCAGCGGCGGATTCCGAGATCATCTTGATCGGGCTGACCATTGATTGCTGCGTACTATCAGTATTAGAAGAGCTTCGATATAGAGGTTATCAGGCGAGCGTCTTGAATGAAGGGGTGGACACATACTCAGGCGATGCCGAGGAAAAAGATTTTCTAATCAGGAAAGTAGTTCCCTATTGGGGTAAGGCGGCGGGTTGGGAAGAGCTTAAATCAAAGTATCTACCGGTCAGGTCGGACGCGGCATGACAACTCTTTGAACACGACGCGCGAGTCTGCAAGTCTTCCATCTATAGCCCGTCCCCGTATCGGCGTCGCGTGCTCGCAGGGGTTAGCGCCCGTGCGTCAGGCGCTAAGGGGATTATGGTAAAGAAAACTCTCTTGAGCTGGAGCAGTGGTAAAGACAGCGCCTGGGCGCTCAAGGTATTACGCCAGCAAGCCGATATAGAAGTGGTCGGGCTTCTCACGACGGTCAACGAGTGTTACCGGCGCATAGCCATTCATGCCGTGCGGTTAGAATTACTGTTGAGTCAGGCTGGGGCTATAGGTCTTCCGCTGCATGTGGTCAACCTTCCTTCACCATGCAGCAACCTCCAATATGAAGCGGCCATGCGAAAAGCTATCGAAGAGGCCAGGCGGGAGAAGGTCGAGTGTATGGCTTTCGGCGATCTCTTTCTTCAGGATATTAGAGAATATAGGGAAGCGAATCTAATGGGCACGGGCATCGCTCCTCTGTTTCCGTTGTGGAACATACCGACAGATCGGTTGGCGTATCAGATGATCGCGGGCGGATTGCGCGCCAGGTTGAGTTGTGTTGATCCTCAGCAGTTGCCCGCGAGCTTTGCCGGACGTGAATTTGACGAGAGTTTTATCGCGGAGCTTCCCGTCAATGTCGATCCCTGCGGAGAGCGTGGAGAGTTCCATACGTTCGCTTTCGCCGGGCCGATGTTTAATCGGCCTGTGGATGTTCAGGTGGGGGACATAGTAGAGCGTGAGGGTTTCATTTATGCCGATATACTACCCGCATCTTACAACTCATTCGACCGGACGCCTCGCTAGCATCCGTCTCATCGAAAACTTTTATTCGCCCGGCCTGAAACCATAGCTGACTACCCGTGCGATTCTCCATTCACCATCCTTTTTCTGCCAGACGTGAACAAATTTGCCTATTCCATCCAACTTCTCTTTCTGGCCTTTCTGCGTCAGATAGAAGCGATGCTCGCCCGTCTGCACTGCGCCGTAATCATTGATGGGGTATACCTCAAGACTACCTTTTATAAGCTCTCTTCTGACTTTATTGCTATTCTCCCCACACAAATTGTTTTTCATAACTTCTATCACGCTCTTCCGAGTTCTGGTTAAGCCACCCTTCTCATGATAGAACTCAAGGTCTTCGGCGAAGAACGTCTCAACCCTGGCGAGATCACATGTATTGAAGGCTTCAAATAAAGACCTGTCCAGAGAAGCAATCTTGTCACGCAACTCTCGCGATGCCGCCGGATTATTGTTGGATTGCGCATACACGCAGCTCGTCAACAGCAGGGAGAACAACAAAAGCATGGCTGCCCTTAATGAAAGGCTGTTCGGCCTCAAGGCATCTGAGTTGCCTGTCAGATTTTTCATTGGTCGTGAGCTTCCTCGGATTAGTAATTTATGTAGAAACGCTGCCGTCACTGCAATACCTTAGACGCAGGAGACCGCGCCAGTGTTAACGAGAAATGTTTACCACCACACGACCGCAGGAGGAAGGGTGAATCAATCAAGGGGAATCAATGTCGGAGCGTCTGATCGTGTTATTCCGGGGCCGAACGATTACACCGCTAATCATCAAAGAGGCTGGATGAATAGATCGGCGTAAAATGGTCGCCTGCCATCAACGCCGCGTCCCAAGACCGGTCGAACCCGGCTCAGCGACGGCAAACCTTTCATGGTAATCTTCACGAATGCTGGTTGAACGATTCATGCTCGGCGCGGCTGAATTCTGTCGTCAGGCTTTTGCTGGATGGTTATGAGGAAACCGCTTCTAAGAATCGGTATTGGATACATTATGCTTAAACTCGCTCTCATCCTATCGTCTCTGGCCATTTTATGTTGCCCCTTCGCTGCGGCCTCTGAGGCGGATTTCTCTAGTATCGATGCATTCCTGAAATCCACCTTGAAGGGCGAAGATCGTTTGAGCGTCGAGGCAAAAGGTGATTTGAACGGCGACCGGTTAGAGGATTGGGCCGGAGTGATTCATAGACAGAAATCAAGCTCTTCACCGACCTATCAACTCTACGTACTTCTGCGGCTGAGCCAGGGCGGCTATCGCATCGCGGAAAAATCGAAAGAGGCGGAGATCGCCGGCGCGGGATGTTGTTGGGTTGAAAATCTGGAAATCCGTCGTTCGAGCATTTACGTACAGAACAATGCAAAGACTGCCAGCACTATGGAGGCGGCGACACACCAGTTCAAGCTCTATAAGGGTGAGTGGCGACTGGTTGGAATAAGAATCTACTACACGGATTTAAGTCCTGACGCTCCGGCAACGACCGATACCGATATGAATCTGCTGACAGGGTCGGTCATAGAAAAGAGGCAAAAGGGTGAAAACAGGCCGATCACCAAAAGGCGTCATAAAAAATTTGCCATATATCTTCTCAAGGACTTTGACTTCTATAACGGGTTCGGCAATGAATGAGCCCGGCAACTCATTCTCGGTCAGCGTGCTTTTCATCCCCTGGGCTCGGGGTGCTCGGTTGGATGCCCGGCGGTCGGCTGCGTTGCAGCGTCAGTGACCCGCGACCTGATCTCTCTTCCACTTGATTAAAGTGCGAAAAGAGTTTATTAGCTATCCTTGTTTATTATCATGGCGGGAAGAGCTTTATTTAATCGATGATCGAGCCCGGCGAGAAGCGTGTCATCATTATAGGTGGGGGGCCTGCGGGACTGACGGCAGCTTACGAACTCTGTAAGGCGAATGTCGCCTCCGTGGTGCTGGAAAAAGATTCGATGGTCGGCGGCCTGTCCCGAACCATCGCTTATAATGGCTATCATTTCGACATCGGCGGCCACAGATTCTTCACCAAGGTCAAGGCGGTTGACGATCTGTGGAGAGAGGTACTGCCCGACGGCGATTTTCTTCGTCGCAAGCGGCTCTCTCGCATCTACTATGACAATCGTTTCCTGCACTACCCGCTGCGCTTCTCCTCTATTCTCTTCAACATCGGAATCGGGAACGGCCTGCTAATTCTACTCAGCTACCTGCGCGCGCAAGTCTTCCCGGAAAAGCAGGAAAGGACGTTTGAGCAGTGGGTGAGAAATCGTTTCGGCAGCCGTTTTTACCAACTCTTCTTCAAGACCTATACGGAGAAGGTCTGGGGCATCCCGTGCGATGAGATTACGGCCGACTGGGCCGCGCAGCGTATTAAAGACCTGTCGCTCGGGGCGACGATCAGAAATCTATTGTTCAAGCAGCGAGCGAAGGATAAAGGGGGTCTCATCAAGACCCTGATCGAAGAGTTCGACTATCCGCGACGCGGCCCCGGCATGATGTGGGAAAGGATGGCGGGCCTCGTCGCCGAGCGCGGCGGGCAGGTACGCCTCAAGACGCAGGTCGAAAGTATAGAGTGGAGCGCAGGCGGGGTCGAGCGGATAGTCGTAGGCCGTAATGGCGAAAGAGAAGCGCTCCCCGGCTCGCACTTTATCAGCAGTATGCCAATACGCGAACTGGTGCGCAGCCTGAGCCCGCCAGCGCCCTCCAAAGTTCAAACGGCGGCCGAAAAGCTCAACTACAGAGATTTCATCACGGTCGTCCTGATGGTCAATCGCCGCGACATCTTCCCCGATAACTGGATTTACATACATGATCCGGACGTGAAGATGGGGCGTATCCAAAACTTCAAGAACTGGAGCCCGCACATGGTCACGGACCCGGAGAAAACTTGCCTGGGACTTGAGTATTTCTGTTTCGAGGGCGACAACCTGTGGATGATGTCGGACGAAGAGTTGATCGAGCTGGGGAAGCTTGAGGTGGAGAAGGTGTGTCTGGTGAAGGCGGCGGAGGTTGAAGACGGAGCGGTCATCAGAGTCCCCAAGGCGTATCCCGTCTACGACCATACCTACAAGGAATCGCTGGCCGTGATACGCAACTTCTTGGGCCCACTTGAAAACCTGCAACTGGTTGGGCGCAACGGCATGCACAAGTACAATAATCAGGATCACTCCATGCTGACGGCTATGCTGGCGGTCAAAAACATCCTGGGCGCGAATTATGATCTCTGGGCGGTCAATACGGAACAGGAGCACATGGAGACGAGCGGCGAGGAGGAGGAGGAGGCCCGGCAGTACAGGCTTCTAGCCTCAACCCAACCGCCCGTCCCCGAACGAGTGCAGCGGTTGAGGGAGACGGCGCTCGAATCAGAGGCTTGAAAGGGCAGCCTCTTCGGACGGGAATGAGTTTCATGAATGGCGGCCCGTACATTTCTGTAATCATCCCCGTCCACAACGGCGACGCCTACATGGACGAGTGCCTGGGCGCGTTGCCGGTCGATCGAGAAGGATTAGAAGTCCTCGTCGTTGACGACGCCTCGACGGACGAAAGCGCAAGTGTCGCCCGGCGGCATTGGGCCAGGCTATGGCGGCTCGAATCCAGGCGCGGCCCGGCTGCCGCACGCAACTACGGCGCTCGGCAGGCGCGCGGAGATGTTCTCCTCTTCATAGATTCGGACGTTCGCGCGCGGCCCGACACAGTCGCCAGGGTCGCCGGCCATTTCCTATCGAAGCCGGGGCTGGCGGCGCTCTTCGGCTCTTACGACGACGCCCCGGCCTCAACGCGCTTCGTCTCGCTCTATAAAAACCTCTTTCATCACTTCGTACATCAGCAGGGCCGCGAGCAGGCGGAGACCTTCTGGGCCGGGTGCGGCGCTGTGCGGCGAGAGGTCTTTCTGAGCCTTGGAGGATTCGACGAAAAGCGTTACAGGGAGCCTTCGATCGAAGACGTGGAGCTGGGGTATCGCATGCGCCGCGAGGGCCACCACATCCTCCTGGACAAGCAGCTACAGGTGCAGCACTTGAAGAGGTGGACGCTCTTCAGTCTTCTTCGAGCGGACATACTGGGGCGTGCCGTGCCGTGGTCTAAATTGATATTGGAGAGCGGGCATCTGGCCGATGATCTAAACCTTCGCCTTGGGGAGCGCGTGAGCGCCCTGGCGACCATCTCGGCGCTGGCGCTTCTGGCCTTGAGCTTCGCTTCCGCTTTACTGCTCGCCCCCGCCGCTTTACTTTTGATGGTCGTCCTTATCCTCAACCGAAAAATGTACGCCTTCTTCCTGCGGCGGCTCGGCGCGCGTTTTCTGCCCGGCGTGGCGGCGCTTCATCTCCTTTATTACTGCTACAGCAGCGGCGTCTTCGCTTTGTGCTGTATATCTCACGCCTTCAAGGGGAGGAAAAAGGCAGTGCTCGCCGACGAGATTGAAGTCTCCGGTTAGATGTTCCGTCATAAGATTGGCATGGACGGTTTGAGCCGCGCACGCCACGCAGAGCGCTCCTGCGTATGAG
>DASQYE010000318.1:0-5493 GCA_035639355.1 Pyrinomonadaceae bacterium | reverse complement strand
TGAACGGATTCCATTCCGGGTACGCCGCAAAGTCCGTGAGCAGCCCCCAGACGCGCTCGGGCGTCGCCTCTATCTCAACCTCTGTGTGAATCTCTTTCATCGCGGGAAATGGCCGCCCAGAGCACTATACCATGAGCGCGGCGGCCGTCGGGCCGTGACATCAAGGGGCGACTCCTTTGGCCTTCGCGATTTGAGAATCGGGGCATAAGCGCGGTAACATCGCGTTTGCCTTAAAGCAATCCTACAGAAACGGAAAGCCCGCTGAGAGTCATGATCGAAAACTGCCGCCGCCTCGCGCTTCTTATTCTGCTCATCATCTTATGCGCCCCATTCGCCGAAGCACAGCGCGACGATTCGCGCTTCGACTTTTACGCGCGCGGCCCTTTCCGCGAAAGCGTGCCGCGCCCGCAAAGCCTGCTGCGCTTCGACGTAGGCGAGTTTCATACTAACTACGCGCTGATGGAGCGCGTCATAGAGCGAATCGCGCAGGCTGCGCCAGAGCGCGTGCGCGTCATGGACATAGGCGAAACCAACGAGCATCGCATGATGCACCTGATAGCCATCAGCTCGCCGGAAAACATCGCGCGGCTTGAACAGATCAGGGCGACGATGGCGCGACTGAGCGACCCGCGCATCACCTCGGAGCAGGAGGCCGGGAGGTTGATCGAGGAGATGCCGGTCGTCGTCTGGCTCAACTATACTATTCACGGCAACGAATCGGCCTCGTTCGAGGCGATGATGCAGGTGGTCTATCAACTGGCGGCTTCCGACGAGCCGGCGACCCGCGAGATACTGAAGAACACGGTCGCGCTCGTCAACGTCTGCGCCAACCCGGACGGGCACGAGCGTTTCGTCACCTGGTACAACGCCAACGGCGTCGGCAACCCTGAGCCCCTGGCGGGCGAGCACCGCGAGCCCTGGTCGGTCTACGGCCGCGTCAATCGTTACCGCTTCGACCTGAACCGCGACAACATCGCTTCCACGCAGGTCGAGACGCGCAACGTCGAGCGCGCCTACCTGGAATGGCACCCGCAGGTCTTCGTAGACCATCACGGCCAGCCCGTACAATATTTCTTTCCCCCCGCGGCGCTGCCCATCAATCCGAATCTGCCGCCGGAGCAGACGGCGCGCTGGCTGACCATGTTCGGGCGGGCCAACGCCTCGGAGTTCGATGCGCGCAACTGGGATTACTACGTGCGCGACGTGTTCGACCTCTTCTATCCGGGTTACTGGGATTCCTGGCCGAGCTTGAACGGCGCGACCGGCATGACCTACGAGACGGACGGCGGTGGCTTCAAGGGGCTCCGTTGGAAGCGCGACGACGACACGATCGTTACCCTTCGCTCAGGGATAGCCAAGCACTTCGTCGCCTCTATGACGACGCTTGAGGTGGCTTCGCGCAATCGACTGGCGCGCCTCCGGGATTACTACGCCTTCAGGCAGAGCGCCGTCGAAGAGGGCCGCAGCGGAGAGATGAAGCGCATAGTGCTCGTGCCGGGCAATGATCCGGGCAGGGCGGCCGAGCTGGTCGAAGTCCTGTTGCGCGCGGGCGTCGAGGTGAGCGTCGCGCGCGAGCCCTTCGCATCCGAGAGCGCGCACGATTACAGCGGGACGGGGAACGCGCCGGCGCGCCGCTTCCCCGCTGGCTCTTACGTTATTGATCTGGCGCAGCCGCAGAAGCGACTCGCCAAGGCGCTGCTTGAGCCTAATACGGAACAGGACGCGGCTTTCGTGCGCGAGCAGCTGGCGCGCTTTGCGCGTAACGAACGGCGGGGCCGAAGCGCGCCCAAGGAAGAGTACGGCTTCTACGATATTACGGCGTGGTCTCTGCCGCTCGCTTTCGGCGTCGAAGCCTACTGGACGGAGGACGCCACGAGTACGCGCCGAGCGGCAGCAGCAGTGCTCAGCCCCGTGACGGGAACGGCTACCGCATCGGTCGCCGGCGGGGTGACGGGCGGCGGTCGCGCCGCTATCGCTTACATCATCCCATACGAGCGCAACGGCGCGGCCTCCCTCGCCTATCGTTTGCAGCGCGAGGGCTTTCGCATCGCCGTCGCGACTCGCACGCTGAATGCGGGCGGGCGCGACTGGCCGCGCGGTACTATGGTCGCACGCGTCTCGCGCAACCCAGAGGCGCTGCACGAAGCGATCGTCAGGCTCGCGCGCGAGACCGGCACGGACGTGACGGCCGTCAGTACAGGCTTCAACGAGACGGGCGAAACAGGCGTCGGCTCCGAGAACGTGATCTCGCTAAAGCCGCCGCGCATCATCGTCGCGGCGGACGACGCGGTGGATCACAACAGCTATGGCGCGATGTGGTGGCTCTTCGACCGCTATGGCGTGGATTTTACGCCGATGACGATCGCTTCGATCAAACGCGCGGAGCTTGATCGCTATAACGTCATCATCCTTCCGGACGGCTCGCCCGAGCGATACTTCGCGGCCTTCGGCAAAGCAGGCGTGGATACTTTGCGCGGCTGGTGCGAGCGCGGCGGGACGCTCGTGCTGATAAAGGGCGCGGCCGTCTTCGCTGCCCTCAAGGACGTTAACCTGACTTCGGCACGCCTGGTCGGAAGCGACGAGGACGAGCAGAAAGACCAGAAGACGGAGGACGGCAGCAACGAAGCGGGCGAAGCCCGGCTGCTGTCTTCCACGGCAGCGCAGCAGCAGCCGACCACGGACACGGGCGCGAGTCCGAAAGTGGAGGCCGCAGCCTCTTCAAAGCGCGGCGGGCGGCGCGGCTCGAACCAGACTCCGGCACAGACGGCGACCGAACAGCGCCGCACGGAGGCCGACCAGACGGAGAAGCTTGAGGGCGCGCCGCCGGTGCTGCCGCCCATCGCCTCGCCCTCGGCGCGTCCAGGCCGTGTGCCCGAAGCCGTGCCCGGCGCGATCATGCGCGCCACGCTCGACCGCACTACTTATATGACGTACGGCTATGAAGACGCGTCTCTTTCTGTGCTCGTCGCCTCGGGCTACTTCTTTCGCCCGTCGAAGGAGGGCACGAACGCGGTCGTCTTTGGCGGCGAAGATAATCGGCCGCTGCGACTCGCGGGCTTCATCTGGCCGGATAACACGGAGCGGCTGCTGCGCGGCACAGCTTACGTCATGGAAGAGCCGACCGAGCGCGGCCACGTCGTCCTCTTCAGTGAAGACCCGAACTATCGCGGCATCTGGCGCAACACGACGCGCCTCTTCTTCAACTCGTTCCTATTTCCATCGGCGTTTTAACTGGGGGGCACTTTATGTTCAGGATCAAGGCAGAACACAGCGAACAGATAGAGGTCAAAACCAGCATCGAGCGAGCGCGCGAGTTCTTCAACAACCTGCGCAACGTCGTCGATCTGATGCCGGGCATAGAGGGCATCAAGAGTGAGGCGGGCGGTATCATGCGTTGGATGGTCAGAGCCGAGGTTCCAATGCTCGGGTCCATGCGCGCGGCCTTCACGGTAGAGCGCACGGACGACCGTACAAATCGCATAGAGTGGTCGCCCGCCTCGATTGAGAAGAAGAATTTCCTGCGCTACGCGGCCGTGTTTGAAGAGCGCGGCGCAAAGACCCTCGTGCGCATAGTGCAGCACGTGGAGATGCGGCGGCAGCACGCCAGGGAACTGCACATGCTCGCGGGCCTGGTCGGCGAGGGCCGCATCAGCGCCGAGATGCAAAAGCACGTCGCCACGATGATTAAGACTTTCCTCGAACGCGCCCGCGCGAAATTGGAGGGCTAACAAAGCGCATGGCCGCGAAACCGTACCACGGCGGCGCACCGCTGCCGCTGCCCCGATAGAGCCGAGAGAGAGCGCGCGCTTGCGTGTCATCATTGGAATCAAGCGACGATGAAGAGGAGGGCCACGCACAGGCCCCCTCCTCTTCTAAGCTCGACCCCTCAGCGCGTCAGGCAAAAGCCCCTATGGCCTTGTTATAGCCAGCCGACAACTCTTCCTGGCTGGTGATGGAGAGATTCAGCTCGCGCAGGAGGCCGTCGTCGAGCCCGTATATCCACCCATGCACGGCCAACTCCTGTCCGCGTTCCCAGGCGCTCTGCACGATGGTTGTCTGGCTCGCATTCCTGACCTGCTCTATCACGTTCAGCTCGCAGAGACGGTCTAGTCTTTCCGCCTCACCGCCCGCATCTGCGAGCAGCGACCCGTGCTTTTCCATCACGTCCTGCACGTGGCGCAGCCAGTTGTCTATCAACCCGAGCTTCAGATTCTGCATGGCCGCCTTCACCCCGCCGCAGCCGTAGTGGCCGCACACGATGATGTGCCTTACCTTCAGCACATCGACCGCGTATTGCATCACGGACAGGCAGTTAAAATCCGTATGCACCACCACGTTACTGACGTTGCGATGCTCGAAGACCTCTCCGGGCAAAGAGCCTATGAGTTGTGTGGGCGGGACGCGACTGTCCGAACAGCCGATCCATAAATAGCTGGGCGTTTGTTGTTGCGACAGGGTACGGAAAAACTCAGGGTCGCGCTCGCGTATGCCTTCGGCCCAGGCTCTGTTCTTATCAAGAATATCTTTCAGGTCTCGCATGATTTCTGGAAAGCTCAATCCTTTCTTTCGTTAAAGCTGACCGAACGGCTACTTCGTAGGCTTCCAGATATAATTCCCCGTCTTGTCTATATAGCCCATCTTGCCGCCCGTCCAGACCTTTGCTATCCCGTCGTTGAAATCCAGCGCCTTGTCGAATTGCGCCGCGATGACGAGCGCGCCCGTCTTATCGATGTAGCCGTACTTGCCTCCGGATTTGACGAGCGCCAGCCCCTCCGAGAAGTTCTGCGACCAATCGAACTTCGGGGGGATGACGATCTCGGCCTTCTTATTGATATAGCCGAACTTGTTATCGACGATGACGACCGCCAGCCCCTCCAGGAAAATTCCTGCATAGTAGAAGCGCGGCTCGATGACGGTCTTTCCCGACTTGTTGATGTAGCCGTATTTCTGCCCGACCTTGACGTTCGCCACGCCTTCCGAGAAGTGGAAAGCGTTGAAGAACTGCGGACGGATGACCAGCTTGCCCTTGCGATCTATGAAGCCGTGTTTATTATCCAGGACGACGAGCGCCAGCCCCTCGTGGAAATTGAACGCCTTATCGAACTGCGGGCGGATGACGATTCTCCCGCTCCTGTCCACATAGCCGTACTTGCGATCGACCATGACGACCGCCAGCCCGCCCTCGAAGCTCTCTACGGCGTCGAACTGCGGAGCGATCACCAGCCTTCCATCCCTGTCTATGAAGCCACGGCGCGGATTGGGCCCACTCGTCTGCACCGATGCGAGCCCGTCCGAGAAACGGCCTGCGAAATCGACCTGCTGTAGATCGATCACTACCTTTCCCGTCTTGTCGATGACCGAACGCTTGCTGCCCGAGCGCACGTAGGCGAGCCCTTCCGAAAAATCCCAGGCATCGTCGTACTGCGCGGCGATGACCATTTCGCCCTTGCCGTCTATGTATCCCCACTTACCGTTCTGGCGCACGGGCAGTAG
>DASQYE010000317.1:0-7829 GCA_035639355.1 Pyrinomonadaceae bacterium | reverse complement strand
CCTTCAAAAGGAATACTACGGAAGGGGCCCGAGGCGCCGCCCTGGCCCGCACGCTCTTCATCAGAACGCCTTACCTCTTACGGCGCAGTTTATAAACCTCAGCGCCTCCGCCTTACTCCTTGCTCAGACCCGCCATAGCAGCAGTAGCAGCGACGCAATAAACAGCGCCCGCGCGCTCCGCTCATGTTGTATTATATCGCCGCACGGTACGGATCAAAGCGAGAGCGCGAAAAACGGTGCGGGCGTGCGCCGGGGATTCGCAGCCTGCCCCCTGCGGAGATGATGCATGAGCGACGAGCGAAGAGATGAAGAACGGATTCCGCTGAGCCTGGAGGTGCGCTGGGAGGGCGTTTCTCGCAGCGCGCGTTTGAGCGACATCAGCGTGGACGGCTGCTACATAGACACCATCGCGGCCAACGTCGCGGTCGGAGAGGTTATCTCTTTCGACGTAAGATTGCCGGACGGCGAATGGCTGCCGCTGCGCGGCGAAGTGACGCACACCATGCCGGGCGTAGGCTTCGGCCTGTGCTTCACGTTCCTCACGGACGAAGAGCAGCGTTTGATAGCGCAATTGAACGCCATCTGACCGGAAAGAGAGAACGCCTATCAGCAAGGCCAGCAGTAAGGCCAAACGGCGCGCATGGTCGCCAGGGGCCCATGACGATCCGACGGCCATCATAAATCGAGAGGGTGATTATTTATTACACGGGAGAAGATTAATGAAACGTAAAGCTTCGGCTGTTTGGAAGGGTGGTCTTAAAGACGGACGAGGAACGATCTCGACCGACAGCGGCGTTCTCTCCGATACGCAGTACTCCTTCAGTACTCGCTTCGAAGAGGGCAAGGGCACTAATCCAGAAGAATTAATCGCCGCCGCCCATGCGGGCTGTTTCTCGATGGCTCTTTCGGGCCAGCTGGGCAATGCCGGCATGACGGCCGAGAGCATTAACACGACGGCGGCCGTCACGCTTGAGAAAACGGAAGCCGGATTTACTATCACCTCTGTACATTTAGACGTAACGGCGAGGATTCCGGGAGCTGACCGGCAGGCTTTTGAGACGGCGGCCAACAACGCCAAGGCCGGATGCCCTGTGTCGCGGCTCTTGAACGCGAAGATTACTATGGAGGCCAGGCTCGAAGCATAGGATGAGCTTCAAAAAACATTGGCCCGTTTCTTAAGAGGTAAAGATGAGCAGATCGCTGTCGGACGAATCGATCAACGAGGCGGTCGCGCCGCTGCGGAAAGCAAACACGGCTTTCGCCGCAAGGTATCCGGGCGAGACGGGCCGTCGTCAACCGGTGCATACCGTCTACGGCGGCGCTCATCTTTTCAAGGCCGATTCCGCCGCAAGGCTCGGCGCGCTCGCCCTGCGCTCGCTTGAGCAATACGCACCGGATTTCGTGACGTTCGCCAGGGCCATCCAACTGCCCGGAGCCCAATCGCTGCCGCATTCGACGGCCGAGCTGGATCATCTCGGCGCACAAATCGAAGCCAGGCCCGACGCTGTTCGTCAGGAGAACAAGCCCGCTTGGCTGGCCCATACTATTTACTCACGCGTCCTGGAAAAGCTGCGGCGCGAGGCGGTCGAAGACTTTCGTATAGATTTCGAGGACGGTTACGGCAACCGTCCAGACGAAGAAGAGGACGGGCACGCGGCCGACGCGGCGCGAGAGGTGGCGCGCGGCCTCTCCTCGGACACGCTCCCGCCCTTCATAGGCATTCGCATTAAGACTTTCACGGAAGAGCTGCGCGAGCGCAGCATTCGCACGCTGGATATTTTCGTCTCCACACTCGTAGAAGAGACGGGCGGGAGATTGCCGCAAAACTTCGTCGTCACTCTGCCGAAGATCACCATCCCGGAACAGGTCGCGGCGCTCGTCCGTCTATTCGAGCGGCTTGAAACGGCCACCGGCATGACGCGCGGCTCTCTCAGGATGGAGATGATGATCGAGACTACGCAGTCGATCATAAACTCGCAGGGCCAGTCCAATCTTCCGCTCCTTTTGGAGGCGGCGCGCGGGCGCGCCGTTGCCGCTCATTTCGGTACTTACGATTACACGGCCAGCTGCAACATAACTGCGGCGCACCAGCACATGCTGCACCCGGCCTGCGATTTCGCGCGCCACATGATGCAGGTCGCTTTCGGCGGCACGGGCATCTGGCTCTCTGACGGCGCGACGAACATCATGCCGGTCGCGCCCCACCGCGCCGCCGGAGGCGAGGGGACGTTGACGCCCGAGCAGAGAGACGAGAATCGCGCCGTCGTGCATCGCGCCTGGAAGCTGCACTACGACCACATACAGCATTCCCTACAGAACGCTTACTACCAGGGCTGGGATTTGCATCCGGCACAGCTCCCGACGCGCTACGCGGCCGTCTACGCCTTCTTCCTTGAAAGCCTGGACGCTGCCTCCGAGCGTCTGAGCAATTTCGTAGAGAAGGCCGCGAAGGCGACGCTGGTCGGCGATGTCTTTGACGATGCCGCGACGGGCCAGGGGCTGCTCAACTACTTTCTGCGCGCGATCAATTGCGGCGCGATCACGGAAGAAGAGGCGCTCAGGTTATCCGGGCTGACGCTGGAGGAGCTGCGCTCCGGCTCGTTCGTCAAGATTCTGAAGAACCGGCAGAATTTGTAGCATGGGTTGGAACCCGGAGCGCGCTGCAAACGTACCATCAACAAACATACTTGACGACGCTTTCATCGCCAGTGAGGTCTCCTGAATGTATTGCCCAAGATGCAGCCAGCAACAAGTCTCCGACGACGTGCGCTTCTGTTCGCGCTGTGGCTTCAAGCTGGGGGCGGTGGCGGATTTGCTCCTGACCGACGGCGCTCCCACGAAAGGCAAAGGAGGAGGATCAACATCGGTCATTCCCACGCTGATCGCGCTGACGATGCTCTTCTTCGCGCTCCTGGCGGTCGCCGCGAGCCTCGCTTACGTCGGCCCCGAATCCGGGCATATGAGGACTTACTCGATTTTCTTCGCCGTCATCTCACTTATCTTTCTTCTATCAACCAGCCCCTGGCGAGCGTTCCGCAAGCTGTTTTCCGAGGATACGCAGTATGCCGCAGCAGACAACCCGGCCTCGCAGCCGGCACCCGGCCCGCCCAAACAAGCCGCGGCGGGCGCTCGCGCAGAGGCACTGCCTCCGGCTCAGACCTTGCCGATAACGGGTTTCAGTCCGCAGCGAGTGCAGACGGCGGAGATGGTTCAACCGCCCAGCATTACGGAACACACGACGAAGCTGCTCGGGGAAGAATAGTTGTAAGACGGCTGCGCTCTCAGGAAACCCGGCAATAACTGGTCAAGGACGCTTCAATAAAAAGAGAGAGAGACGGCGCGTGGCCTTTCTCATATCTGATGGGGCGGCCCCAGGCCTCATGCCCTTCTGATGAAATGCGCTGCTCCCCAGCCTGCCAGGATCAATAATGCCAGGATGGCCCAGTTGTACTTGTCGCCGTAGGTGGCGGACGGGAAATGGTTGCTTATCATGGTGAAGACCAGCGGGACGACCATGTAGGTATTATGCTTGGAGCGCAGCTTGGCCCGCGTCGCAAGCCGCTCGTCGGGCTTCTTCCCTTCCCGCGCCGCCGCGATCATACGCCGCTGCGCAGGCAGGATACGCATCCAGACGTTGGCCGCCATGATCGTGCCGAACATCGCGCCGACGTGTATATAGGCGGCGCGCCCGCTCATCACGTGGACGAGGCCGTAAATAATACCGACGATCATTATGTAGGCGACGAGCGCGAACGCCATCTCCGATCTGACGAGCGGCGTCAGGCATATCAGGTCGTAGACAATCCAGGCGAGGACGAGCAGGCCGATACCTATCGCGGTCGCAGCGCCGACGCTGATGTCGCGCACGTCCCTATCGACGAGCGCGCCGCCCATGTAATAGACGAGCGTGAGCAGGACCATGCCGCTCAACCACGTCAGCAACGCCTCGTAGCGAAACCAGTGCAGCTTGTGCCTGCCCGGTATCTTCTGCTTTTCGACCACGTAGAACCCGCCGCTGTGAACCATCCAGACCTGTGCGGCCGCGTCGCCTTTCGCCTTCGCCTCATCTCCCGCCAACTGGCCGTCGAGCCACGTGAAGAGGTAGGTCTGGCCGATCCACAGAATGCCCGTGAAGACGTGAAACCAGCGCGCAAACAGGTTGAGCCATTCACTAGTATTGGGGTCTAGTTTCATCTGTTAGCTCCCGCGATAGGTTGAGTACCCGTACGGATTGAGCAGCAGCGGGACGTGGTAATGTTCGCCTGGGTCGCGCACGCTGAAGACGATCATCACCTCTGGATAAAAGCTTTCGATATTTTGCGATGAGAAGTATCCCTCGGTGTCGAAGGTGAGCCGGTAGGTCGCTTCGGCAAGCCGTGTTCCGGCCGGAAGAAGTTCCTTGAGCCGCCCGTCCGCGTCCGTCACGCCGCGCCCTATCTCTTTCCATTCATCGTCGGCCGAGCGTACCTCTAAAACCACCCGGACGCCGCTCGCTGGCCGGCCCCTGGAAGTATCAAGTATGTGTGTGGTGATGGCGCTCATTGTTCCAGCAGCTTTCCGAGCCGCAGATGCGTGATGCGGCGCTGCTCCTCTGCGGCTACCCGCAGCTCCGTCTCGTAGTCATTGCGCAGGCGCTGCCTTAGAAGCGCCAGCATCTCTTCGGTCGTTCGGCCCGTCGCGCAGATGATATATATAAAGCCGAAGCGCTCTTCGTAAGCTCGATTCAGCGCGGCGAGTTCTGCGAGCGCGCCTTGCGCGGCGTCGCGCGTCCCGGCCTGCTCCTGTTCGGACCACCGCGCGGCCTCTGCCGCTTGGGCAAGCTGAGCCTTTCGCTCCCCGATCTTGGGATGACGGCTGAAAGCCTCAAGCCAATCCCCTGGCTTAAGCCCCCACCAGATTCGGTCGGCGGCCTCAAGCAGCTCTTTCATCCCCTTGAACGGACGAAGCGAGGCCATGCCCTGTGCCCAGCGACGGGAGCCGCAGCACTTCAAGAATTCCGACTCGGCCTCTTCCGGCGCGAGCGAGTTCAGGGATTCAAGCCCTGGCGTCAAAGCCTTCCCTCCCCTCTATCGTTCCCATCGCGCGCAACCGGGCGACGCCTCCGTCCGGGTAGATATTGAAGCGCAGGTGCGTCAAAGGGCCCGCACTTTTTAGCTCTTCCTCGAAGAAATGGCGCGTGTGCGCCTGCAAGGTGGAGCGCGGCAGGACTTCTTTCCAGTCGAGCGTTGAGATGTCGGGCGCGTCTAAGGGCCGGCCGCCGGGCGCGTCCGAGCCTTCCAGCGAACAACTCTCTGGGAAGTTGCCCTTGAAGTGCGAAGTGTCTATCTCCAAACGCCGCACGCGGCCGCGTGTGCCCAGGCGTATGACTACCCAATCGTGGCCGGGGCCTCGTCGTCGCCTGGTCTCCCAACCGTCGCTCATGTTGAGCGCACGGCCGGGCATAATCAGGTTATGACGATGGCCAAAGAACATGTCGCTGCAAGCGAGGACGAGCCCGCCATGCTCTACGGCGGCGAGGTCAAGCTCGCCGCCCCTTTGTGCCAGCCGACGCCAATCGGGCATGACCTCGCCGTACACACGCAAGCGTGCGACGCCCCCGTCCGGGTAAATCTTGAAACGCAGGTGTGTGAAACGTCCCGCATCCCGGACGGGAAACGGATTGAGCGAATCGCCCTGAAGCTTTGAGACGGGCAGAATCTCCGTCCACACGTTCGACGGGTCGGCCAATCGCTCCGCCGTCCCCTGGTGGCCCTCGACGGCACACGCCTCAAGAGAGCAACTCTCTGGGAAGTTACCCTTGAAATGCGAGGTATCGACGATCACTCCGTGAATGCGCCCGGCCAAGCCAAGGCGTATGACGCACCAATCGTAGCCGGGCGTGCGACGGCGGCGCGACTCCCATCCGTCCATCCATTTTCCGAGGTCTGTGTACTTCCCCTCTATGAAGATGGGCTCGCTCGCCTTGAGCAGGTTCTCCTTGGGCGCGAAGAACTCGTCGGAGGCTAAGAGCACGGCTCCGCCCAGGCGCTCGCCTGCAAGATCGACTAGCTCAGTAAAGTCCATCAATCGAAATCTCCTCGCAAGAGCAGCGCGCCCCCAGGCGCGTCCGCGAACCGGCCGCCATCATAAACTTTAACGCCTCTCAGGTACGTCGCTTCGACGACGCCGCTCAGCACTAGACCGGCGTAGGGCGTGAGCTTGTGGCGATGTTGAATCATGTCCGGCTCGACTCGAAAGGTCGCATCAGCGTTCCAAATCACCATGTCCGCATCGTAGCCGGCCTTGATAGCTCCCTTGCGCCTGTCCAACCCGACGAGCCGCGCGGGCGCGGCGGCCGTCCACTTTATCAATCGAGCGATCGAAAACCCGCGCGCGCGAGCGAGCGTCCACATGACAGGGAGCCGAAGCTGCAAGGAAGAGATGCCGCCCCACGCCTGAAGAAAATCGCCCGTGTCTTTGCGCTTCATTTCGGGCGGGCAGGGCGAATGATCCGAAACGACCATGTCTATCAACCCAGAGCCAAGCGCCTGCCAAAGCTTCAAGCCGTTTTCGCGTTCGCGTATGGGCGGGCAACATTTGAACTCGGTCGCGCCAGTGGCCACGTCCTCGGCGGCGAAGCAGAGATAATGAGGGCACGTCTCAAGCGTTACGGGCAGCCCCTCCGCCCTGGCCTCGCGCAACAAGGCGAGTGCATCCGACGATGAATGATGAACGATGTGGAGCCGCGTGCCGTACTCGCGGCACAGACGTATGACGAGCGCGACCGCCTCGTTCTCGGCCGCGCGCGGCCTCGACCTCAAAAACGTTTCGTAGCGGCGCGGGTCATTCTCCTTCGTCCCCGCTTCTCGCCCGAGAGCTTGTTCAATCGGCCCCGGCAGCTCGGCGTGGACGATCAGCAACGCTCCCATACTCTTCAGCAGCGGCATGACGCGGCGCAGGTCTGCCTCCGTCACGTTGGGAAATTCATCGACGCCCGAATGTACCAGGAAACATTTGAAGCCGACCGCGCCCGCATCGTAGAGCTTTTGCAGTTCCGCCAGATTCCCAGGCACGACGCCGCCCCAGAACCCCACATCGACGTGGCATTTCCCACGCGCCGCCTCCAGCTTCGCCTCCAGGCCTTCGAGCGTCGTCGTCGGAGGAATGCTATTGAGCGGCATCTCTATGAGCGTGGTCACGCCGCCCGCGGCGGCCGCGCGTGTCGCCGTCTCAAAGCCCTCCCAACTGGTGCGTCCGGGCTCGTTGATGTGAACGTGCGTGTCAACGAGCCCCGGCATCACTATAGAGTCGCCAGGGGCTTCGACCACCTCGCACCCTCGCGGCGCATCTCCGATCGGGCCGACGGCCAGGATGCGCCCGCCACGAATGTGTATGGAGGCCGGGCCAATCCCTTCTTCCGTGACGACCCGCCGGCCGCGTATGCAAAGGTCAGGCGAACTCATAAGATGCCAGGGCAGCAGTAGCAGCCGCAACGCTCCGTCTTGAACAGGGATCAGGCTTGCAGTTGCAGCAGAAAATCTTCAAGGACGTTGACCGCCACGCGCAGGCGATAACCGGCCGTGGAGCGAATGTCGTCTATCGGAGCAATCTCTTTAGCGAGCGATTCCCTGGCCGCCTTGATAAGGGACGCGTCCGGCTTCTGCTCTTTCAGGATATTCTCTGTCTGTGTGGCTCGGACGACGGTCGGGGCGACGCTGCCGAGCGCGATGCGTATCTCTTCGATTCGCCCGCCTTCCAGATGGGCCGCGCCCGCGAAACATATCTTTGAGATCGCCTGTGCCCTGCGCGTGCCGACTTTGCGATAGTAATGGTGATGGCGCTCACTCACA
>DASQYE010000316.1:0-6512 GCA_035639355.1 Pyrinomonadaceae bacterium | reverse complement strand
GGGTTGGTCAAATGTCGCGGCGCTCCGCCCGTGCCGACCGGTTCCAGAATCGGCGCGTCCTCTCTCGCCCCAGCAGAGACCTCGCGCAGGACTTCGCGCAAGTCGTCGCCCATCTCCTTGATCTTCTGGTAACGATCGCGCGGGTCTTTCGCCATCGCGCGATCCAGAATCTGTTGGAGGCGCGGCGGGATCAAGTCCGGGCGAAGGTCGGCAACGGGTTTGGGCGTGTCGTGCAGCACGGCGTGGCGCACGTCTATGCTCGTCTTGCCCTGAAAGGGCCACGTCCCCGTCAGCATTTCGTAGAGCAGCACGCCGGTTGAGAAGATGTCGGCGCGCGAGTCAACGCGGTCGCCGCGCGCCTGCTCCGGCGCGGCATAGGTCGCCGTCCCGTAAGGCACGCCGATCTCCGTCAGCTCCGTATGATGAATGCCGGAGGTGCGCGCCGCGTCTTCGTCCAAAAGCTTTGCGAGGCCGAAGTCCAGCACCTTGACCTGGCCGTTGTTCGTGACCATCACGTTGCCGGCCTTGATGTCACGATGAATAATGCCGCGCGCGTGGGCTGAGGTGAGCGCGTCAACGACCTGTATGGTGATCTTGATCGCATCCCTCAATTCCAGAGGGCGGCCCGCGACCAGCTGCCGGACATTGCGTCCCTCTACGTATTGCATGGCGATGAAATGCACGCCGCCCTGCTCATTGAGATCGAAGATGGTGCAGATGTTCGGGTGATCCAGAGCGGAGGCGAGACGTGCCTCACGCTCGAAGCGTTTGAGGTTCGCTTCCTTGACGGTCAAGTCCGGGGGCAGGACTTTGACGACGACCGTGCGGCCCAGCTTCGTATCAACCGCTTTGTAAACCGTGCCCTGTCCGCCCGCGCCGAGTTTTTCGAGGATGCGGTAATTTTGCAGCGTTAAGCCGATCATTGAGGCCACATTCTATCAAGGCAAAAGGTAAAAGGAAATTCAGGCCAGCGTCGCCTCATCACTTTTGCCTTTTACCTTTTTCCTTCTTTAGTCGGCAGACCGCCGATCAGTCGTGCACGGTTCAACCGCGCGGCGGCGTGCCCCAGCCCGAGCCCACGTACTCGCCGTCCTCGACGATGCACGGCACGGTCGGGTCTCCGTCCGAGTAAGCCAGCATCTCCGCGCGACGCGCGCGATCATTCTGCGCGTCGTACTCCGTAAAAGCCGTACCCTGCGAATTGTAGTAATCGCGCGCCTGCTGGCAGTACGGACAGTCCGGTTTCACATAGATTACTAAAGACACGTCAATCTCACCTCCATGCCCCCGTAGTGTAGCAGCAGTGTAGCAGCGCCGCAGCCTGCTAGAAAAGGCTTCAAGCATCGGGCGCGGAAGTAGACCCTGCCGGCTCGCGCCGCTGCCGTCACGGACAACCCTCGTAGACCATCTACCCGACTCAACCCCCGCCAGGCTCCTTCCGGCATCCACCATCTACCGAACAAGACTCCCCCGTTTGTCGCTTAATCAACGCGGCTCTTAGTAAAGACGCATGCGCCGCCCCGTCGAAGCGACGCTTCGATGCGTTCAATAATCTGTACATTGTTTCGGGAAGCGTCGGCCGCATCGGCCGTCGATTATCCAAATCTAGCGACGCCACGGCCTCTTAATATCCAAATCCGGCAACTTTTCCTCGCGCCTCGCGCTAACACGTCTGTGTGACTCGACCGACAACATAGGGTGGTCTTACGCGTGGCGGCGGCTGGCACGTCGGTTGCCATTTCCATAGCGAGAAAGGCGCGCAATGCTCTCCCCATGTTCCGTTTATTGAACACTCGCGCGCCCAAGAATTGTCACCGCGTAACTTTGATGATTCAAAGTAACAATGACTGGAAATGGGTTTCGTACGACTTCTCGGAAAGGTCAACCTGGATGCTCACGAGTCATCGCAGAGAGAGAGAGAGATTACCGAGCGGCCGCGCAAGCCTCCCGGCCTCAAAAAGGGCCGGTCGCAATCGAACCCATCTCGAATACAGTAAGGAGATTTGATATGTCATTTCACTTTCAACGCTTGATAGCGCATCGCTTGACGCGCGCCGTCACGGCATTCTTTGTTCTAACGCTGCTCTCGGTCGCCGCCCTTGCGCAGACCGAGACGGGTCAGATTTTAGGAAAAGTCACGGACCCGAACGGCGCTGTCGTGGCCGGCGCAAACGTCTCGATCAAATCCGTAGACACCGGGCGCGAGATCACGGCGACGGCCAACGAGGAAGGTATTTACACCGTCACCAACTTGCAGCCCGGCAACTATGATGTCACGGTACAGTCGGGCAGCTTCGAGGCCAAGACTCAGCGCGTCAACATCACCGTCGGCTCGAAGGTCAGCGTCGAGACGCAGCTTGGCATTGCTGCTGTCGGCGGCACGGTTGATGTCATCGCCGGAGCCGGTGGCGTCGAGGTCAACACGCAGACGCAGGAGCTTTCCAACGTCGTAACCGGGACTCAGATTCGCGAGCTGCCGACGCTCACGCGCAACCCTTACGACCTCGTAGGGATTTCAGGCAACGCCTCGGCCGACCCCGGCGCGAATGCGGATCGCGGTGCGGGCTTTGCCATTAACGGTCAACGCGCGGCGAGCACCAATATCCTGCTCGACGGCGCGGACAATAACGACGCCTTCACTGCATCCGTAGGCCAGAGCGTGCCTCTGGATTCGGTGCAGGAGCTTCGCGTCATCACATCGAACTTCTCCGCCGAGTACGGGCGCGCATCGGGCGGTATCGTCTCGGTGGCGACCAGGTCGGGCAGCAATGAGTTTCACGGCACGCTCTACGAATTCAACCGTGTCTCGCGCCTCGCCTCCAACGGTTTCGCCAACAATGCGACCAATACTCCGAAGGGCGTGTTTGCGCGCAACCAGTTCGGCTATTCGGTCGGCGGGCCCATCCTGAAGAACAAGCTCTTCTTCTTCAGCAGCACCGAGTGGATTCGTGTGCGCAGCACCGGAAGCGTCACGACGGTCGTCCCGACGGGAGCGCTGATCGCCGCCTCTGCTCCGGCGACCCAGGCCTTCTTCGCGCAGTATTCGCTCGACGGCTCGCCAAGCGGCAGAACATTCAGCGCGGAGGAAACGGCCGGGCTCTTCAACGTAGACCCCGCCAGCCCGTTCGGCCTGTTCGCGGCCGCCAATCCTAATCTCATCGCATTCCAGGAAGTGCAATCGGTCGTCCCTGCGGATTTCGGCGGCGGTACTCCGCAGAACTCTTACCAGACGGTCAACCGCATCGACTGGAATCTTTCCGATAAGACGCAGATCTACGGACGTTATGCCATTCAGAAGCAGTCCATCTTTGAGGGCGCGAATGCTTTCAGCCCTTACGAGGGATTCAACACCGGAATCCTGAACTTTAACCAGAACGCGTTGCTTTCCTTTACGCACACCTTCTCGCCGAACCTGGTGTCGCAGACCAAACTGGTCTTCAACCGCTTGACCAACGTGCAGCCCCTGGGCGAAGCGCCCGACGGCCCGACTCTCTATTTGAGCGGCGCGGCGATCACTACGTTTGGCAACCTGCTGGCTTTGCCCGGTTATCTGCCGTTCAATCCGGGCAGCGCGCTTCCCTTCGGCGGCCCGCAGAACCTGGGCCAGCTCTACGAGGATATAAACTACTCCAAGGGCAATCACCAGTTCCGCTTCGGCGGTCAGTTCGTTTATATTCAGGACAACCGCGCTTTCGGCGCATACCAGAATTCGGTTCAAACGCTGGGCACAGACCCCGCACAGGGGTTGGATAATTTTCTGCTCGGACAGTTGAACCAGTTCGCGGCCGCAATCAACCCGCAGGGCAAGTTCCCAGGCGAGTTCGTCAGTCTGCCCGTCAGCCAGCCCTTGTTCCAGCGCAGCAATCGCTACAATGAGTTCGCGCTCTACGTCAACGACTCGTGGCGCGTTACTCCGCGCGTGACTCTGAACCTTGGGCTACGTTACGAGTATTACGGCCCGCAGAGGAACAAAGACCCGCAGCTCGATTCCAACTTCTACTTTGCGGGCGGTAATTTCAGCCGCCAGGTCCAAGACCCGCAAGTGTTCACCAATATACGCAACGGTCGGGTGTTGCTCGCGCCCGACAGCCCCGACGGCGAGCTTTGGAAGGCCGACCTGAACAACTTTGCTCCGCGCATAGGTATCGCGTGGGACATCTTCGGCACAGGCAAGACGAGCCTTCGCGGCGGTTACGGTATGGCTTACGAGCGTAACTTCGGCAACGTGACGTTCAACGTCATACAGAATCCGCCCAACTACGCCGTGACGGCGCTGCAAGCGGATGTGGACATTCCGCAGAACCAGCTCCCGATCTTTACCAATAACGTAGGGCCTTTCGCAGGCTCCGGCGTCAGCAAGCTTTTGACGCCCGTCAGCCTGCGCGCCGTAGACCCGAACATCAAGAACGCCTACGCTCATTTCTGGAGCGCGGCGCTTGAGCATGAGCTGGTACAGGGCACTGTCGTCAGCCTGGAATATTCGGGTTCGGCAGGCCGTGACCTATACGGCATCTCGAACATCAACCGGCCGGGCTTCGGCAAGTTGTACCTGGGCGATGCTTCTGAGACGAGCCGCCTCAACACTCAATACACGGACATCAACTTCCGCAGCAACGGCGGCAAGTCGGACTACAATAGCTTGACCGCCTCGATCGATAGCGGCAACTGGCGCGACCTGGGCTTGCAGCTGACGGCCCGGTACACCTACGGGGTCGCCAAGGATAATCTGAGTTCGACCTTCGGCTTTAGCGATACGGCCAGAACGGTCAACCTCGGATTCCTGGACCCGTTCAACCCTGATCTGGACTACGGCTATGCAGACTTCGACGTGCGCCACAGGTTTACCACCAGCTTTAACTGGGACATTCCTGTCGGCAAGGAGATGACCGGATTCGCCAAGCACCTGCTGGGCGGATGGGCCGTCGCCGGGCTGTTCCAGGCGCAATCGGGCGGGCCGTTCTCGATCTTCGATTGCCGCAACAACGGACGCTTCGGCCAGTACTGTGCGCGTCTTGTGCCTACGGGGCAGCTCTCCCCGACCGGTACGGACACGCCCGACCCGGCCATCGCGAACCAGTTCATCTACATGGACTTGACCAATCAGCTTCCGGGCACACAGATACACGGGCCATTCGGTAACCGCTCGTATCTGCCGCCGTTCCCGGCCGAGATGACACGTCGTAATCAATTCCGTGGCCCCGGCCTCTGGAACTTCGACGCAGCCGTTCACAAGAACATCAATTTCAGCGAGCGGTACAGGCTGCAATTCCGCGCGGAGTTCTTCAATATCTTCAACCACGCGAACCTGTACCTAGTTCCGTATGCGAATCAGGTCGCCAGCGGCTACATTCCTACGCTTCGCGGCTTCGCGCCGAACGCGGCCACGGGAGAACGTCGCAACATTCAACTTGCTCTGAAGTTCATCTTCTAGCTTCCAGCCATAGGGGAAGCCTTTTACAGGGGAGCCTTCGGGCTCCCCTCTTTTTTCCGGCAGCCGCGGCTCTTTACTTCATCCCTCAACCCGCATCCCTTTTCTGTTATACTCCGGGGCGTTCTTTAGAAAGTCGCCCGCCGGAGTCGCCTTTGCCCCATGAAAGAGAGCGATCTTTACGACCCCTTTGAAAAACTGGTCGGCATAGATATCTTAGGCAACCGCGTCGAAGTGCCTGAGAACAACCACCTGCTTCGCTGCTTTCAGTATCTATCGATGAGAACCATCTCTTACGGAGATTTTTGCTGGAACGGCGAATGTACGAATTGCCAGGTCTGGTATCACACCGAAGGGCAGACCGAAACGGACGACAAACCGGCGCTCTCCTGTCGCTTGAAGGTGCAGGAGGGCATGGTCGTCAGTCGCGTCAGCCGCTTCGTCGAGCTGGAAGGAATCAACAAATAGCCCGCACAGGGTGGGCCAGCTATTGGCTTTGCCTCTCAGAAGCAGACTTTAAAGTCTGCTTCTGAGAGGCGCTTTCCTGTCTGGAAAAACGAAGCGAGATTTTCTATTCCGCGCGGATGTGCGTTACACTCTACGCATAATCTTCAGGTCGGGGCTAGAGCGTCTCTACGCAGTAAAGGTATCAACCAGATGCGATTCGAGTATTATCACGCGGGGCTTGACCGAGTGCCGAAGCTCTCTGTAGACGGCACGGTCTCCAATAGCATTCACTTCTCACACTGGCAGGGAAACCGTACGCCGGCCTCCGTCAAGGCCGACACTTCGACCGAGATCGTTTTGAATCTGGTCGGCTCGCCAAATCGCCGCGAATTGACCCAGGGTATAGAGCTTGTCACGAACAATCATTTCGACACGGACGGCGTTCTGTCCGTCTGGACGATGCTCAACGACGAGAGGGCGCTCGGCCTGCGCGAGAGTTTGATACCCGCCGCCGAGGCCGGCGACTTTTCAGAATACACTGGGGAAGCGGCCGTGCGCGCGAGCATAGTCATACAGGGCTCCGATCAAGTCGCGCCGAGCGAAGAGCCCGGCTCGCCGCTGGCCAATCATCTTGCAG
>DASQYE010000315.1:0-11852 GCA_035639355.1 Pyrinomonadaceae bacterium | reverse complement strand
TTTATATACCTACTGCTGCTATAATGAGCGCCAGCACATAAGGGGCCGAATCGGGGCTAGCCGTGGCCCTCCCTGGGGGCCGTGGCCGCCGAAGTTCCGGGGCATAAAGTGGGGTCTTTGGCGGGTGCGCAACCTTGTGGGCGCGACCCGGCATCAAAGTGGCACGCGCCTTCAGAGCAGAAAGCGGTCTTAAACCGACGAGATGCAGACGCGCCGGGCGCGTCTCCTTTGTCAGATAAAACGATTTTCGCCGCGCCGTTTCCGGGATGCGGCCGTAAGCCACGCGAACCGAGGAGCACCGAGGGTTTAGGCGCGACTCCCTTCAAATTGGCATCAGTACAGAAATTTTGTGGAGGCTTTTCGACATGAGTAGTCGCTTCTCTCGCGCTCTCACCGCCATTGCGCTCGCCACCTCGGTGTGGACGAGCAGCATCGCCGTGCTGGCCGCGCCGCAATCGCAGGACCAGTCCAGACCTGAACAGCAAGAAACCAAGCAGCCACCCGCCGTAAAGCAGACTTCGGGTCGCCCGCTCTCGACCAACGAAGACCCGAGCAAGATCGGTAAGCGCAAGATCAACAGCGGACTGATCGCCAAGATGAGCCCCTCTTTACAAAAAGAGGTCGCCTTCGGCCGCCAGATCGCCATGGAGGTCGAAAAACAGGTCAAGTTAATCGACGACCCCGAAATCACGGAGTACGTCAATCGTGTCGGGCAGAACATAGTGCTGCATTCGGATGCCAAGGTTCCCTTCACGATCAAGGTGGTGGATACGGACGAGGTCAACGCCTTTGCGCTGCCCGGCGGCTTTTTCTACGTCAACAAGGGCTTGCTGCTGGCCGCCGACAATGAGGCGGAGCTTGCCGGCGTCATGGCCCACGAGATAGCGCACGTCGCCGCCCGCCACGAAGTCGAGCGACAGGCCAAGCTACAGCTACTGGACTACGGTCTGCTGGCGGGCATGATCCTGACCGGCGGCATAGCCGGAGCGGTTATACAGAATACGGCGGGCCTGGGCGAAGCCCTGGCCTTTCTGAAATTCACACGCGGCGCGGAAGAAGAGGCCGATAAGCTGGGCGTGCAATACCTGTACGCATCTGGCTATGACCCGAATGCGATGGCGACTATGTTCGAGAAGCTGTCGTCCAAAAACAAGAAGAAACCAGGGTTTTTCGCCAAACTATTTGCGACGCACCCGCAGACTCCTGATCGCCGCGCCGCCTCGCTCGCACTGGTCGCGCGTTTCCCGGAGCGCGAGGAATATGTCGTCAGCACCTCGGAATTTCAGCGCGTCAAGTCGCGCCTGCTGAGATTGTCGAACGCGCGGGCGACCACAGCCGGTGACATTTCCGGCAAAGACGACGACGGAACACCCGGACGCCCGACCTTAAAGCGCCGCCAGCCCACGCCGGATGATGCAAGCACATCGCCCGACGGGTCGTCCGACAGCGGAAGCGATCAGAGCCCGTCTCAGTCCAGACCGTCGGAGCCGCCCAAGCTGAAGCGTAGGGACGGCACGACCCCTTCGACACAACAGCCCGACTCTACGCCCTGAGCCGTAGCAGGATCATTAAGATGAAGCGAGAGGCCCGTCCGGCACGAAATGCTCTGCCGGACGGGCCTCTCGCTTCATCTTGCGACCCGTGGCTCCAGGGGAAGCGCGCTGGCTGGGCCGCGCGCGGCCCAGCCTGAATCCATGGGAATACGGACTCTTCATCGCTTGAGGCGAGGCTTACGCATAAGCAGTTCTATATATATGCCGCCGATTTTTGACAGTGTTTGCACAAGGGAATGTGAGGCGGCTTCTCCGACACGATCTGGCCCGTCAATTTTCCGGCCTGAAAGCGTAGCAACTCCAATTTACCGGCTTTGGAACCGCAGGGAGCGGGGGCCTTTCCGGTCTCTTGATCTTCGAGGATGTGGCATACCGCACCGCCTTTTGTATAAAAGTACATGTCGCACCTCCAAGATTATCTTTCAAATGAGCGATTTCTATACAGCCTCAATGCTTCGGTCATGTCAAAAAGCAAGCCCAGTACCATCAGGGCGTGAGCCCTGTTCATAGTTTTTTGCAAAAGATGCTGAGAAAGTTTGTATAAAGAGAAGTAATCGGCTTAACAATTACGGGAGGTCTTCGCGGCGGCGGGCTTCTCAGAGTACGGTCGCCGGAAAGCATAACCTTGCGCCCTCAAAAGTTTGTCGGGTGGGCCGGAAGTCTCAGCACAAGAGGGCGCTTGCGCGGTAGCCCGTGCCCGAGGCTTCAAGCCTTCCTTACGCGAGAGCAAGCGGTCAAACGGGTGAATCGCCAGGCGCACATGAGTCCTCTTTAACTTGACATTTTTCAGGGGGTTTCGGTATTCTACCCGTTCGCGTTTGAGACGCTTAAAACAGAGAGAGTCATCTATGTCAACATACTTTCCGAGCGGGACCGGGCTCGCTGAAAATCGCAAATGGTACGTCGTCGATGCGGCGGGGCAGACGGTCGGCCGTCTCGCTACGGAGGTGGCGAGCGTGCTGACGGGCAAGCGTAATCCGCAATGGACGCCCTTTATGGATATGGGCGATCACGTGATCGTCATCAACGCCCGCAAGGCCGTCTTCAAGGGCTCGAAGGCCGAGCAGAAGGTTTATCGCCGCCACACGTTGTATCCGGGCGGATTGCGCGAGGTTTCCGTGCAGGAGCAGTTCGCCAAGCATCCTGAGCGCGTCATCGAGCTGGCGGTCAAAGGCATGCTGCCCAAGACGAAGCTCGGCAAGGCGATGGCTAAGAAGTTGAAGGTCTATGCTGACGCCGAACACCCGCACGCCGCGCAACAACCCCAACCGCTCACTTTAAGCTCAAACCAGCAATAGATTAAAGATTTTAGAGGACAGGAAAAGCTGTGGCTGAAACACAATATTACGGGACGGGACGGCGCAAAACTTCTACGGCGCGCGTTTACCTGCGGCCGGGAGCCGGCGAAGTCCAGATCAATCGCAAGGCTTTTGAACAATACTTTCCCAACGAAACGCTGCGCATGATTATTCGCCAGCCCTTGCAATTGACCGAGACGGCCGGCAAGTTCGACATCCTGGTCAATGTGGTAGGCGGCGGCCCGGCGGGCCAGGCCGGAGCGATCCGCCATGGCATCACGCGCGCTTTGATCGAATACAACACGGACTTGCGACCGACCCTGAAGCATGCGGGCCTCGTCACGCGCGACCCGCGCATCAAGGAGCGCAAGAAGTACGGGCAGAAGGGCGCGCGCAAGCGCTTCCAGTTCTCGAAGAGATAAAAAGGCAGTGATAAGGGACAAGTGGCAAGTTAAAAGCTTGTTCTTCGCTCGTCACTGTCTTTGTGATTCCATTGTCGCTGGCTTGATTGGTTGTCTCCTCAAGGGAGAAAAGCTCGGAAGCGGCGGCGAGTACATTAAACCAACACTTAAGAAGGAGATTCTCTTTTGGCTTCGGTTACGATGAAAGAACTGCTGGAGGCCGGCGTGCACTTCGGCCACCAGGTACGGCGCTGGAATCCGAAAATGAAGGAATACATTTTCGGCGAGCGCAACGGCATCTACATTATCGATCTACAGAAAACCCAGCGCATGTTCCGCGACGCCATACAGTTCGTCACGAACCTGGTGGCCGAAGATCGCGGCAAGACCGTGCTGTTTGTCGGAACCAAGCGCCAGGCGCAGGACGCCATCCGCGAAGAGGCCGTGCGCGCCGGGCAGTACTACATCAACCAGCGCTGGCTGGGCGGCCTGCTGACCAACTTTCAGACGGTTCAGAAATCCATCAAGCGCCTCAAAGACCTTGAAGCGATGCACACGGATGGCCGCTACGAGAAGATGACCAAGAAGGAGCGCATCAAGCTAGACCGCGAGCGCGAGAGTCTTGAGAAGAACCTATCGGGCATCAAGAACATGACGCGCATTCCCGATGCGATATTTATCATAGACGTGCGCAAGGAAGAGATCGCCGTCGCCGAAGCCAACCGCCTCGGCATACCCGTGGTAGCCGTCGTCGATACCAACTGCTCGCCCGAAGGCATCGACTACGTCATCCCCGGCAACGACGACGCGTTGCGGGCCGTCAGACTCTTCGCTTCGCGCATCGCCGATGCCGTGCTCGAAGGCCAGCAGATGGTGACGGAGGGCGCGACGGAAGCCGAAGACGCGGCCGAAGAGGAGACGGCCGCCAGCGAAGACGGTCGCGCACGTCGCCGCCGCAGCGCCAGCGCCGACAACACCTCGTCCGTGACGACCAGCCTCGATCCCGGCCGAGAAGCCGAGAACGTGACCGACATGGGAGCGAGCGCGCCTTCGACCGAGACGCAGGTGTCCGTGCCCGGCAACCAGGGTTTCGGCACGACGGGCCAGCAGCCCGATAGCGTCGGCGATCATCCGCAGGCTGGCACGGGCGCACCCGTGCGCGGCGCAGACGGCGCGGGCGACGAAGCAGAGGAGCGGCCCTCTTCATCCGCCGAGCAGGAAAAGGGCGCGGAATCTGTCGGCGTGGCGAGCTAAAAAAGAACGGAATTTTCAGCTTTCGGCGAGCGCAGCCTCCATAGCGGATGATCCGCCGGGCTGCGCAATTTTTTGTAGCGGGAGTCACAATAAAAGCAAAGACCGGGCTCTTCATTCTGAGTCCTGAGTCCTGAATTCCATTCCGAGGGAGATTTGTAAGATGGCAGAGATTACGGCGAGCGCAGTCAAGTCGCTACGCGAAAAAACGGGCGCGGGCATGATGGAATGCAAGAACGCGCTGACGGAGACGGGCGGCAGCGAAGAGCAGGCGATTGAGCTTTTACGCAAACGCGGTCTGGCTTCGGCCAAGAAGAAGGAGGGCCGCATCGCCGCCGAAGGCGCGGTCGGCTCCTACATACACATGGGCGGCAAGGTCGGCGTGCTCGTCGAGATCAATTGCGAGACCGATTTCGTGGCGCGCGGCGAAGAGTTCCAGCAACTCGTCAAAGACGTTGCGATGCACATCGCGGCGGCCGAGCCGCGCTACGTTTCGCGCTCGGAAGTTCCCGCCAACGCGCTCGACAAAGAACGCGAGATCGCGCGCGCCCAGGCCAAAAACGATCCGAAGAACGCCAACAAGCCCGAACAGGTGCTCGATAAGATCGTCGAGGGCCGGTTGAACAAGTTCTACGAAGAGGCAGTGCTCCTTGACCAGCCCTTTGTCAAAGACCCTGCCAAGACGGTCGCCGACCTCGTAACGGAAAAGATCGCTTCGATCAAGGAGAACATCACCATCCGTCGTTTCACGCGCTACAAGATGGGCGAGGGGTTGGAGAAGCGCGCAGACGATTTCGGCAGCGAAGTGGCCGCACTCGCGGGCGGTGGCGGCAACAACCAGTAAGCAACATGTCGGCGGGAGAACTCGGATGCCAGCAGAGGTGGCAGCATCAACCGATGAAGAGCGCGCTGCTCCGGCCTACCGGCGCATTCTGCTCAAGATCTCGGGCGAGGCCCTGATGGGCGCGCAGAACTACGGCATAGACGTGAACGTCGCGCGCACCGTGGCCGAAGAGATCAAGGCCGTGCGCGAGCGCGGGGTCGAGGTCGCGGTGGTGGTCGGCGGCGGCAACATCTTTCGAGGCGTCTCGAAGAGCGCCGGCAACATGAACCGTTCGAGCGCCGATTACATAGGCATGCTCGCCACGATCATGAACGGCGTCGTGCTTCAGGACGCCCTGGAAAAGCTTGAGGTCTACACGCGCGTGCTCTCCGCCGTAGACATTCCGCAGCTGGCCGAGCCCTTCATACGCCGCCGCGCCATTCGCCACCTCGAAAAAGGGCGCGTCGTCATCTTCGTCGCCGGAACCGGCAACCCATATTTTACGACCGACTCGGCGGCCGCGCTACGCGCTCTGGAGATCAAGGCCGAGGTAATCCTGAAGGCCACAAAGGTCGAAGGCATCTACAGCGCAGACCCCATGAAGGACTCCACGGCGACGCGCTACGATTGCATCACGTACCAGGAAGTCCTGGAACAGCAGTTGAAGGTGATGGACGCCTCGGCCATCTCCCTGTGCATGGACAATAACCTGCCCATCGTCGTCTTTAACATGCGAACCCCCGGCAATATAATGCGCGTCGTCATGGGCCAGGCCGATGTCGGAACGCGCGTCTGCGTCGAAAAACCCGAAAAACAGGGGACAGGTGTCGGGGGCCAGGGGACGGGTAAGAAGGCCGAGTGACGTAGGGTTTTTCCTGGCCCCTGACCCCTGACACCCGATTTGGAGTTGATATGAACGAGAAGGATGTCGTTAAAGAGACGCGACCGCGCATGGAGGCGGTCATCGAAGATGTCCGGCGCAAGCTGGCGACCGTAAGAACGGGCCGCGCCGCCGTGAATCTGCTCGATGCTGTGATGGTTGAATACTACGGCACGCCGACGCCTCTCAACCAGATGGCATCCGTGCACGTGCCGGAGCCGCAGATGCTCACCGTGCAGCCCTGGGATCAAACCCAGCTGGGCGCGATCGAGAAGGCCATACGCTCGGCAGACCTCGGTCTCAACCCGTCGAACGACGGAAAGCTCGTGCGCATTCCGATCCCGCCGCTCACGGAAGAGCGCCGCAAGCAGCTCGCCAAACAGGTGCACGAGATTGCCGAAGATCATCGCACGGCGGTGCGTAACCTTCGCCGCGACTCGAACGACCGCCTGAAGCGAATGCTCAAGGACAAGGCGATCTCGGAGGACGCCGAGCGCGACGGCCTGGAGGAGATTCAGAAATTGACGAACACCTACATAGGCAAGATCGACGAGCTGGCGAGGACAAAGGAACAGGAGCTCCTCAACGTCTGATACAAGGCAAAAGGTAAAAGGCAAAAGTGAGGCGGAAGCCAACTTAATTAAAAGTTGCTTCCGCCTCAACCTTTGCTTTACTTTTGCCTTTTTACTTTTACCTTTTCACTTGAATCAGACGTTATCGCGTCCGCTTCCAGCCGACGCGGTAACGCGCCGTCAGCGCGAGCCCCAGACTCGTCACCAGCAGCCCGGCCACCAGGAGCGGCCAGACGTAGGGCAGCGAAAGGACGACGGCCCAGAAGAGCGCGCCCAGGAGCAGCGCCACGGATTCCGAATGCTTCCCTTCCGGCAGTACCAGGCGTTGCAGCCATCTTCCGGTCGCCGCGTGAATCACTACGCGGCCGAACAGGTATGCGACCGTCAGAAAGAGGATGGCGGTGATGACTACGAGCACGCTGACCATCGTCGGCAGGACGCGAAGGGATAGCGGCACGCCGAAGGCGACGACGATTGAGCCCAGGAATCCGATCACGGCCACGCGCACGTTCGTCAACTGCAAGCGCGCCGCCGCACGGCTCACAGCGCCGGGCGTGGCCGCCGTCAGCGCCAGCGAGACGATAAACCAGAAGAGCACGGCCAGCACTCGCATACCGACATAGAGCAAAGACCATCGCGGCGTCAGTAGAGTCGAGGGGTCGCGCATCACCTCTCGCAGCTCCTGCTCGTAGCCGGCGATCATGACGGTCGTGCTCGCGGGGTTGCGGCCCGGCGCGCTCTTGCCGTGGTTATACGCGCCGCCGATGACGATCACATCACCGCCGATGAAGGAGCCCTCGCGCTGTATGACGGAGCCGCCGATGGTCGCCACGTCCCCCTCCACGCGGCCCGTTACGATGACATCTCCGCCGAACGAGATTGCGCCGTGCTCGACGCGACCGCGTATCTCCACCGAGCGCCCGAGCCCGAAAACATCGCCGCTCTCCATGCCTTCGACGATCAGCGGCGCACGGTTATCCTGGACGGAAGCGCCTGGGGCGGCCGTCGCCCCCGTCTGCTGCTCCTGCTGCTGCTGCTGCGCCTGCGCGCAGACGACCGCCAGCATGAGCAATAGAGTAACGGCGGTCGCCGTTTTCCAGACGCCCGCCGCAGTCGCGTATAAATCCTGACAGCCTTGATGCGAGAGATGGTTCACAATCGTTTATCTAGAGAGACCGGGCTCATCAGGGCTTGCGCGCACGCGCGCGGGCCGTCGTTTTCAGGTGATACGTGCGCGGTGATAACTGATAATCAGGCGGGGAAGAAGGGCGAGCGCCGCGACGAGCAGCAGAGAGCCGACCAGCCCCAGCGGGCGCGACTCGAAGATCAGGTGGCCGCCGACGCGCGAGATGACGACCAGGCCCGCGCCGGCGTTGTAAAGCGTGTGAAAGAAGAAACCGATGATCGCCGCCGCCGGTCTCATCAAGGCCCGCGCCGGGGCGAGCGCCGATTCGCTGCCGAGGGCTACAGCGCCGCCGATCAAAAGGGCCGACGTGGCGGCCAGCAACGCGCACAGCCAAAGCGCGCGCCTGTTTTCCGACGAAGCGCGCACGCCCCGCATATCCGACTGCGCATGTGCCGCCACGACCCGCGCAAAGTCAGAGGGCATGGGCAACGAGCGCTCTTCGGAAAGCGCGAAGTCGAGCGCGCGGAGTAAACTCTTTTGCTCGCGCAGCTGCCCGGCGCAAAGTGAGCACTCTTTGACGTGCAGCTCGAAGGCCGAGCACTCCTCGGCCGTCATCTCGCCGTCCAGGTAGGCGGCGATCTCTTCGCTCTCGCACGTAGAACTATTCGTAGCGGCGCTCGTCACAAAAAAGTCCCTCTCAAACGCTCGTAATGCCTCGCTCCAAAAACTGCTCGCGCATCACCTCGCGCGCGCGGAAGAGGCGATTCTTGACCGTGCCCAGGGGAAGCCCCGTCACCTCCGCTATCTCGTCGTAGCTGAGGTCGTGCGAGTGACGCAGCACGACCAGCTCCCTGTAGGCGCGCGGCAGCTGATCGACGACCGCCTCTATCTCCGCGCGCCGCTCCCTGCGTTCGCTCTCCTGCTCCGGCGTAGGCTTATCGCACTCTATGGGCAGCTCGTAGGCGCTGCCTTCCGTCTCGCCCGTGAGCGATTGCTCGCGCCCCGAATATCGCCGCAGGTGATCCACGGCGGCATTATGCGCGATCTTATAAATCCAGGTCGAGAATTTATATTCGGAGCGATAGCGCGCGAGCGAAGCGTAGACCTTTATGAAGACCTCCTGAGTCAGATCGAGCGCCGCGTCGTAGTTGCCGACCATGCGATAGACGTAGGCGGCGATGGGTCTTTGATAACGGCGCACCAGCTCCTCGAACCCGTCCTCGCGCCCGCCTATGGCGCGCAAGACCAGGTCGCCATCCGTGACGGCGCTCAGCTTCAAAGCAAAGGGGGATGCATTCATACTCATGATGCCCTGATTTTACGCTTTTGAAATAGGGAAAGTTTCAAAAGCGGGTGCCGGGGGTCAGGGGTCGGAAAAAGCGGAAGTCGCAAGGCCCTTCTTCCCCGTCTCCTGGCCCCCGAAACCCCCGGCCACCGTTTTACTTCCAGGCGAGGGTGGCGAGGCCGGCGGGCGCGGCGATGGTATCGAAATCAAGCTCGCCCGGCGGAAGCGTCAGCCCGACATCACGGGGCCCGAGCGGGCGCAGCTCGCGCCCCAGCGTCTCGTTTATGATCTCGCTCACGTGATTTTTGTCGAAGCCTTCGCCCAGCACGAGCAGTTGTTCCAGGTTGCGCGCATCGCCGCCGACGCCGTCATCATCGGCCGACGCGACCCGATCACGATAGAACAGCAGTAGACGGTAAAGCTCGTCGTCGCGGTCTTCGGCTTCGCACAGGACTGTGCGGACGACGAGCGGACGACGCTCGCGCACCAGCACCACCGTAAAGCCGTCGGCGTGCGAGCTGACGAGCAGCGCATCGAGACCCGAATTCGCTTGCATGAGCCAGCGCGCTTCGCCGACGTGACGCGGAAGGATCAGGCCCGCGCGCCAGCCTAGTGAGGCGAACACGCTCTCGTATTCGGCGAGCACTATCTCGCGGACGCCGACCGCGAGGTAGCGCGCGCGTCCCTGCGGGTCGGGCGGCAACTTCTCGCGCGCCACACGCAGCTCTTCGAGCGGCGTGCCGAAGCCGCGCTCCGTTTTCCAGCGCAAGACCTCTTCCAGCTCGGAGCGCGAGCCGGGCGCGCTCTCCAGATGCAGAATCACCGTCCGCGTGGCGGCCTCCGGCAACGTCACAGACCATTTACGCTGCCGCCCCAGGCCAGCCCCCATGACCGCATCTCCCAGGGCATGGGCCAGCTCCTTAGGGTCTGCGACATTGCTCTCGTCGAAGTCCGGATTAAGGAGCGCGTCCGGCAGCGAGACGGTGGCCGCGCGCTTGAGCGCGAAGCCGTCTTTGCGGCGGCGCTCAAGGTGGACTACGGCAGCGCCCTTGCGTTCAAGCCCCATGGCCGCCGTGGGAAATCGCGGCGTTATTAGTTTACTTAAAAAATTCATTCGACTTTGGATTTTGGATCTTAGATTTTGGATTGGCGATTCGAGAGATTTCAAATCCGAGGTGTTTGGATTTGGAAACCCAAATCGAACAGATCAAATCTGACATTCTTATCCCCTTTAATCCAAAATCCAAAAATGGGCTCACCATTCGCTGTAGGGTCTGCCGTCGGTTCCCGTCTCGGTCGATAAGCTATGAACATCAATGACGCCCTGTCCGCCCTCGTTGGAGTTGGGGTCTTCGCCCATCACTGGATTCCAGGTGTTCGTGCCGGTCATGGGGTCTTCCGGCATCTCTCGCATGTAGCCGGCTGTGACCAAATCTTCCAGCGACGGCGGCAGCTGCCCCTTATCGGCGGCGTATTGATCGATCAGTTTTCTCATCTGAAACAGGTCTTCGCGCAGAACGGTCTCGCGGGCGTGTAGGACGTGTTTCTGGTATTGCGGCAGGGCGACCGCCGCCAGGATGATGATGATCGAGATGACGATCATCAGCTCTAGCAGGGTGAACGCTCGCTCCCGGCGAGCGAAGGAAAAAGGAAGAAGGTAAAAGGTAAAAGTTGGAGGGCGATGGCCGCGCTGCTCGACATCGAGATTTTGCCTTTTACCTTCTTCCTTTTGCCCTATTATGGTCTTACCAATCACTGTATTTCTCCCCGTTGAGCGCCGTGTCCGTAGATTTAGAGCGCACGTCGAAGACGTTTGCGCCGCCGTCGCAGGAAGAGGAGTCCGCCTCGTCGTAAGACGAGCGCACGCACCAGTCGGCCCGGCCCGTCACTGGGTCTACGGGAATCGCCCGCAGGTAAATCTTCTTCTTGGTGGAGGTCTGATCCAGTTCCGTCGCGGTGCGGTCCGTGCCCGTAAGACCTGCGCCGCCGAGCAACTGTTGGGGGGCGCGCGACGTGACGTTGACGCCGCTCGTTAAGGTTTCGAGGTCGGGCGGATAGCGGTCGGGATTGTCTACGCCGAAGATCGTGCAATCGCTGATGACGACCTTGCTGCGCGGGTCTATAAACATTTGTAGTTGGGGTGTCTGGCCAGGTTGCGGCGGATTTTGCGCCGGGTTCGGTATAGGCCCGGTCGTGAGCGTTGTCGTCCCGCCTGGCCCACACTGCATCCCTACCGTATCGCGGTGAAATTCTTCTATGGCGGTACGCATCTCGCGCAAAGCCTCGCGCAATCGCTGCTCGCGCTGGCGCTTGACGGAGACTTTAACCAGCGGGATAACCCCTAGCGTCAGGATCGCCAGCACCGCCATCGTCATAACAAGCTCTATGAGCGTGAACCCTCGCTGGCGGCGAGGGAGGGAGAAAGGAAAAAGGTAAAAGGCAAAAGTGTGAGGACGAAGGCAACGCCGCTCCGCGTCCAACTTTTTCCCTTTACCTTTTTCCTTTTTCCTTCTCATCTTACTTACTGCTTCACTACCAGCCGGGCGGGCACAACTCCCAGATGCACGCTCCGCCCGTCAGAAGCGTTTAGATACATATTGCCCTGATCGAACACTATCTTGCTCTCGCCGGGCGCGAGTGCTTCGATGTCCAGGTAGAGAAGC
>DASQYE010000314.1:0-2835 GCA_035639355.1 Pyrinomonadaceae bacterium | reverse complement strand
CACAGAACCCTCCGCCCAGAAGAGCGCGCTCGGCCAACCAAGGAGATTTAAAAGTGCCCATACGCGATAATAAGCTGGCGCGTGCATCACAGCACAGGGCGAAGCCCAATGCGAAAGCCAATGCGACAATAGACAACCAGCCGACGGTTGACGAACAGCTCACACGGCTTGAGGAGGATATGCGCCGCCTCAAGATCGAATACGACATCTACTTCAACGGCGCATCAAAGCGACCCCCCTACGATACGAAGAGCCGCGTCGAGACGATGATTAAGCGCCTCGGCGACGATCGCACGCTCAACTTCGCGCAACGCTATCACTATAACTCGCTGACGGCGCGCTACAATTCGTTCCGCGAGCTGTGGCGGCGCACTATGCAGGGACGCGAGGAGGGACGCGATGCGGCCGCAGCGGCGCGCGCCTCGGCGCGTAACCACGAACCCGTGAAGCGTAGCGATCAATCCACCTTCGTCTGCACGGACGCGCACGGCGATGTCCAGACCGTCAAGCAGATATACGATGCCCTTATCGAAGCCAAGAGAAAGTGCGGCGAGGCCGTAGACGACCTCTCCTTCCCGCGCTTTCATCACCTGATCGCCACCAAGACCGAAAACCTCAAAGAGCACCTGGGCTGCGCCAGCGTGCGCTTCTCCATAGACGTTGAGGACGGGCGCGTCAACTTCAAAGCCAAAGCCGACCAAAAATAAAGACGACCTCCTTCTTCTTAACAGGAGGTCGCCTCTACCTTACTCATAGCGCTTTCCGGGTTCAGGACCGGAAGCGGCCAGTGGCTTTACTTTAGGTTAAAGCCTACTCGGGAGATTACATCTTGGTCACTTTCTCGGCCTGTGGGCCTTTGGGGCCCTGCGTGACCTCGAACTCGACCTCCTGACCCTCTTCTAGAGTCTTGAAGCCGTCGCCCTGTATGGCGCTGTAGTGAACGAAGATGTCGGAAGAGCCAGGCTGCTCGATGAAGCCGTAACCCTTCGAGTTATTAAACCACTTGACCTTACCGGTTATTCTAGACATAACTGACGAACCCTCCTAACGATTCGGTAAAACGGGGCGTGAGAGCTTTAAAGGCTTTCGCGCCGACCTGAAGTTAATGCTTGTGAGCCGGACGCGCTTTTCTTCTGGGGCGCTACACGGAAACACAACCAACAAAAAACTGTGCGCGATGACCGGCCGCCCTGGAGGGCGACGCTCCTCTCATCACACACAGACCAATGGGGAAAAGCTGGAACTCATTTCTGTAATGCTTGCAAATCGCTCTGCGGGGGCGAGTTAAAGGAAATCCCTGCATCGAAACGACGGCGCATACTAAGCGATAGCCGCGAGTCTGTCAAGCGAAAAATCCAAAAAAATTGGCCTCGATGATGCCGGCGCTTCGCCTCGGTTTCTCCCCCCGCTCGCGCTCCCCATGTCCGTCAACCTTGCGGGAAACAAAAGCGAGCGCGCTAGCTTTAGAGAGCACACGCTGCCTCTACAGGCCATAATCGACGATGGGTGGAATGCTGCTTGTCGCCAACTGCTCACTGTCGGCTCGTAGAGGCGGCGCGAGCGCGCTGGGAGGCCGGCATGTTTTTAATGTCCAGCTCCTTCAAGAGGTAGCCCGCGCCGCCGAACTTGTCCGTGATGAAGAGCACGTAGCGGATGTCAACGGAGATGGCGCGATGCGCCGCATCGTCATAAAGATAATCATTGCCGAGCCCTTCGTAGTTGCTGTCGAAGACGATGCCGACCTGCTCGCCGCTCCCGTTCAAGATAGGGCTGCCCGAATTGCCCCCGATGGTGTCTGTGGTGGCGAGAAAGTTGACGGGCACATCGCGCCCGCCGGCTATCGCGTATGGGCCAAAGTCGCGCGCACGGTAGAGCTGCTTGAGCTTTTCCGGCACCTCGAAATCCCCGCGCCCGGTCTCCTTTTGCATCACGCCGGAAAGCGTTGTGAAGGGCTCGTAAATGATCGCCTCGCGCGGCGCGTAGCCTTTGACTTCGCCGTAGGTGAAGCGGAGCGTGCGATTGGCGTCCGGGTAAGAGGGAGCGCCGCGCATCTCGCTCATGCCCGCGAATAGTAGCGGACGCAAGCGCTCGACCGTCTCGTTGAACTCTTCTGTCAGAAGAGAGCGCCGCCTCTCCTCTGCGCCGATCTCGGCTGCAAAGTCTACGAGCGGCTCATGCAGCTCGCGCAGCTGTGCGCTCGATAGAGCGTAGAGTGACGAGAGCCCTTCGGCCGTCTGGAAACGTTTAGCGTCAATCACGGCGCGCGCGAACGCCTCTTCGGCGCGGCGGCGCGCTTCCGGCTGCAACTGGCCGAAACGCTTTTCGATCGCTTCGATCTTTTGCCCGGCGGGCAGCTCGTCAGCCTTTCGCAGGAGGAATATCAGTATTTCGCGCTCGACCGTGGGATTACGCGCCGCCAGTATCGATGCGAAGCGCGTTTTGACGCGCTCTATTCCGGCGCTGGTGAAAAGCGGATTGCGCTCGCTCTCCGGTCTCTCTTTATTGGCGGCGAACTGTTCAGCCAGGAAGGTGATGCCCAGGAGGTCGCTGGCGGAAAACATCTGTTGGACGACCAGGTCGCGCTCGCCCGTCGCTAGAAGCTCCGCGTAAGCACGGGCTAGAGCGGGCAAGACCTCGCCGTACTTAGCCTGGCGCGCCGAATCGGCGGCGACCCAGCGCGCGAACGCCTCTTCGTCGGCGCGCTTTCTGGCGACGAGACCGGCGCGCCGAAGGGCCGGAATCGAGCCCGCGTAGAGCTTGAGAGTGTTGCTGTATTCGGCCATGTCCGACTGGAGCTTGATCCGCAGCGTAGGGTTATAGCGGGACACGTGTTCC
>DASQYE010000313.1:0-5459 GCA_035639355.1 Pyrinomonadaceae bacterium | reverse complement strand
AATCCCTGAAAGAAGATGACGGGACACGAAAGCCTGTCGGCGAAATAGATCGGCGAGCGCTCCCTGTAGAGGTCTTCGCGCTCCGGGTATGGGCCTATCAGGCCGTCCAGGTAACGCGACTCGAACTTGTGCGTCTCGCGGGCCAACGCCCCGGCGTCGCTCACGCCGAAGTGGCTCGCGCCCGCCTTGAAGGTGTCGCGAAAGGTGAGCGCGCACAGCGTCGTGTAGCCGCCCGCGCTGCCTCCGTCGATCATCAGCCGCTCGCCGTCAGCAAGCCCGCGCTCCACCATGTGCCGCGCGCCGTTCACGCAATCGTCAACGTCCACGATGCCCCATTGATCTCTCAAACGCTCGCGGTATTCGCGCCCGTAGCCAGTGCTTCCGCCGTAGTTAACATCAAGCACGCCGATCCCGCGACTCGTCCAGTACTGTATAGTCAGGCTGAGCGTCGGCGAGCTGGCGGAAGTTGGCCCGCCATGACTCTTGACGAGCAGGGGCGGGCGCTCGCCCTGCGGCGCTGTGAAATCTCCGTTCCGGGGCGGGTAAAAGAAGGCGTGCGCCGTCAGACCGTTTTCGGTGGGAAACTCGACCGCCTGCGCTATGGAAAGATAACGGCCGTCGATCTTCAAGTCGTTCGAGCGGCGCAGCTCCTCCGTCTTTCCAGTCGCGAGGTCGAGCCGGACGATGCTCGCAGGAGAGGTCGGCGAGCCGCCGCGAAAGACCGCCTGGCCCGCGCCGACGCGCAGGTACGTGATGTCGGCGTAGGGCGTCTCGATCGCTTCCAGCTTGCCGCTCTCAATGTCCAGGCGAGCCAGGCGCGCGCTGCCGTTCTGCGTGTAAGCGCAGATGATTCGAGTCTGCGACTCGAATCCGTAAGTTGACATCCCGAAGACCCATTGCGGCTGGCCGAACTCGGCATCCAAAGGGCACAGCGGCTCGGCCTTCTTGTCGCCGCTCAAGCGATACAGATTCCACCACCCGCTCCGGTCTGAGACGAAATAGAGCGTCCCGTCAGGCGACCACTCGGGCTGGAAGATGGATTCGGAGAGCCCGCCCGCCACGCGCTCTCTGCCTGTCACAGAGCCGTCTTCGCCCAGCTCGCAGACCCATAGCTCTGTGCCGTCCCAGGGCATGTTCGGGTGATTCCACGTCAGGAAGGCCAGCCGAGAGCCGTCCGGGCTCAGGCGCGGCGACGAATAAAAATCGTTGCCTGAGACGAGCACTCGCCCGCCGCCGTCCTCCTCGCCCTCAAGGTCTATGCTCACCACAGTATTGACCGCTTCGCGCCCGGCCTCCGTGTGGTCTTCGCGGACACATACCAGTCGGTTGCGGCGGCCGTCCGCAATCGCGTCCGCATAGCGCATCGAGACGGCGGGCGTGATCGCCTCCGGCGCTTCGCCCTGCCTGCGGCGATAGAGTCGCTGGTCTGCGAAGTTGCAGAAGTAAACGATCCCGTCCGCCACGGTGTAGTCGCCGCCGCCGTACTCGTGTACGCGAGTGCGCGAGTTAAAGGGCGCGGGCGTCACGTCCTCTGTGCGACCGTCGGCGCTTCGCCTGACGATGACGCTTCGCCCGCCCTCGGACGGGCGCATCTCCGTCCAGTAAACGTCCTCGCCGTCGAGCGTCGGCTGGGACAGACCTATCGAGCCCGTCACGATCAAGTCCGACGTGATCGGTGATCTCCAGGAGCCGTAAGGGGCAACCTTCTCGTCCGTCATGCTTCTCTATACCTTTCTCAATCTTTGAGGCGGTTGACGACTATCCGGGCCAGGGCGACGGTCTTTTCCATCCTGGCGCTCTCCTGATCCTCGCCGCCGAGGCTGAGCCTTATGATCGAGTCGCCTTTGAGCACGTAGAGCGTGCCGGTGATTCGATTGCCGACCCAGAATGCCTCGTCGCCAACGCCCGTCACCGGTTTGGCGGGGTTGCCTTCCTCTTCTTCCTCACGCGCGCCGCCGCCGCCGCCCGGCTTATCTGCCTCGCCCTTCCCCTTTTCTTCGCCCCCGTCGCGGCCCTCGCGTTCTTTCTCGCGCTCAGCTTTCTCGAACCGTTCTTCCCAGAACTCTTTCGGCGATGGCGCGCCCGTCTGACCCGTTGCGCGCCGCGTTACCTTGAGGCTGACCGAGTTGGCGTAAGTCGTGGTCACGTACAGGCATTGCAGAGAAGCGAAGCGGCCGCTATTCCCGGCGCTGCTTTTCGCCTCCTTGACCTCTTCGCCCTGCACCGTTGCGACCTCCGCAGAGGTAAGCAGCGAGCAGGCATCGACCGTTCGCGCCCCCGCCGTCGCGCTCGCGTTTGCGTTTGCGGCCGCCGCGTTTTGAGCCGCAGGGCTGTTGGAATTTGCCGCCGCTTGTTGGGAAGAAGCTGCCTGCGTCGAGGCGGATTGACCGCTGTTCGCAGGGTTCGACTGGCATCCCGCGTAGACCAGCAGAAAACAGCAATGCAGAATAGTCCATCGCTTAACGCCCATATAGAATCTTTCCCCCTAGCAAGAAACCTACAGCGCGCGTGCCACATGCGCACTCTTAAAATCTCTCACTCTTTTAAATCTCTCACCCTTTAGCGATGCTCTACGGAAGCTTCTCTCGCGGGATGCCATCCGTTTCTCCCTCTCTCGGCCGTCATTCCCTTGCTCGGACGAGCCTCGAAGCGACGACGATACCCGCGAGCATCAGCGTGACGGCGGCCGATAGCAGGCAGTAATCGCAGAACTTGTGCAGGATGAACGCCTGTACGAAGAGCAGCCACAGCGACGCCAGGAGCATCAGCCCGACGAGCAGCGCCAGCAGTGTGCGGGCTCTCCCGTAACCGAAGAGCGCCAGCGTCGCCAGGCTAAAGACCGCGAAGTAAGCGATTGCGCCAAGGGCCGCGATGGGCACACCGCCCACGCTCGCGTAAGTGCTGCCGAGCACCTCGTTGCAGCCCCCCGCGACAGTGCAGCGCGCCGTCTGGCCCGTGAGGTGATTGATCGTCAGGTATAGGGCGTCCGCGAGCCCTACGAGCGAGAGCAGCGCGGCCATCGTGTAGAACCACGCTGCGCGACCGCCGAGCAGTTGCTGCGGCGGGTCTTCGGTTCGCCGCTCCGCTTCGAGCGTTGAAGCTTTTCGATTGATGCGCGCGCTCATTTACCAGGCTTGCCCGTCATCATATCAATCGCCGTGCGTATGCCTTCCGGGGTCATCGCTTCGGGGCGCAGCATTCGCCCGTTGATGAAGATGGTCGGCGTGCCTGTGACGCCGGCGGAATTTCCGCGCAGGCGGTCGCTCGCGACGCGCGCCTTCACCTGCTGCCCGTTCATATCGCTGATAAATCGGTCAACGTCGAGCCCCACATCGCGCGCATAATTGATGTAGAGCGGTCGCGGGTCGATCTCGCCGCTCCACTTCGACTGGTTCTCGTAGAGGCGGTCGTGCATCTCCCAGAAACGCCCCTGGAGGCCGGCGGCTTCCGCCGCCTGGGCGGCGATGAGCGCGTGCGGATGATTGGCTAGCGGGTACTGGCGAAAGACGAAGCGCAGGCGGTCGCCGTATTGCGCCTCCACGCCTTTGAGCACGGGAGCGAGCGCGCCGCACGGCGGGCACTGGTAATCGCCGTACTCTTCGAGCGTGACGGGCGCATTATTGCCGCCCCTCACATGCGGAGAGTAAGACTCGAACATGTTCGGAGCGGCGGGCTGCGGCGTACTCTGAGTCGAAGCGACCGGCGAAGCGTTGCGCGTAGAGCGATAGAGCGCCAGCCCGGCCCCGAGCGCGCCCAGGAAAACCAACGCGATAATGACGAAAGGGAGGTAACGTTTCATGTCGTCTCGGTTAACCGTCTTTCCTCTGGTTGATGAGATTCTGCTTGTGTCCGAAGTTCCAGGTTCGTAGCATAGTGAAGTTTTCTTCCGTGGGCAAACTCCCGAGAGAGCGCTTCTTTGGAAGAGGGAGAAACTCAAAAAGGGGATTCCGGCCGGAAAGGCGCGCGGATGGGGCGAAAAGCTCGCCCGCACTCTCTATGTCTTCGTCCGTCTTACAATCTGTAATGCACGCGGCTGCGCCTGAGCGCCTCGTCTTCTACCAGAACGTTTTGCAGCCGCAGCGAGACATCCGCATTAAGGTCGAGCCCGTCGCGCTCGCCTGCGCTGAGCCTGGCCGTTCCGGCCGCCGCGATCATCGCCGCATTGTCCGTCGAAAGATGCGGCGAGGGAAAGTAGACGGGCACGCCGACCCGCGCCGCAGCTTCGCGCGACGCTTGTTTGAGCGCGCCGTTACAGGCCACGCCGCCGGCCACTATAAGCGTTCGAGGGCGGTGCTCCTGTGCCAGGCGCTCCATCGTCCCCACCAGCGAGCGCACTACCACGCTCTGAAAACTGGCCGCCAAGTCCTTGATCGCCTGCGACGGTTCTTCACCGGCGCGAACAGGTTGCAGCCCCGTCTCGCGCACATGCTTGGAGACGGCCGTTTTGAGCCCGCTGAAGCTGAAATCAGGGCGACCGTCATTCATGCGCGGCACGGCGAAAGGTACGGCGCGGGGATCGCCCTCGCGCGCCAGCCGCTCAATGATGGGCCCGCCCGGATAACCTAGCCCGAGCAGCTTCGCCACCTTGTCGAACGCCTCGCCCGCCGCATCGTCACGAGTCCGGGCGATGACCCTGTACTTGCCCGGCCCAGGGATATGAAACAGGTTGGTATGGCCGCCGGAGACGACCAGGGCGAGCGCCGCGTACTCGACCGGCGGATTCTCGAAGGCTACGGAATAAATATGGCCCTCTATGTGATTGACGCCGACCAGGGGTTTGTCCAGGGCGAAGGCCATAGCCTTGGCATAGGAGACGCCGACGAGCAGGGAGCCGACCAGGCCCGGGCCCACAGTGACGGCTATGCCGTCAAGCTCGTGCTTATCGACGCGCGCACGCGCGAACGCCTCCTCGACGACCGTCACGATCTTGTCCAGGTGCTCGCGCGAAGCAATCTCGGGCACGACGCCGCCGAAGCGCTGGTGCGTCTCTGTCTGCGACGCGATCACGGACGAGCATATCTCGCGCCCGTCGCGCACGACAGCGGCCGCCGTCTCATCGCATGAACTCTCTATACCCAGCACCAGCATAAATCTTTCTCTCGTTCTGAAAGCTTATCTTCAAACTCGCCGGAAGCGCAAATGCGGCTCTGAGCAATATTCTCAAGATCGGTTAGACCGAGGGGCGGCGAAGCTCGGACTACTCATACTCGTAGAAGCTTAAACAGGAGTCGCCCTGCTTTAGCGTTCGCCAGCGGCGTATCCGGGCCACCTCGTCGGGCAGCTCGTTTTTATGATGATGCTCGACGATCAGGATGCCTTCGGCTTCGAGCAGCGGCAGAGCGCCGAAGGCGGCCAGGACGGGCGCGTAGTCGTTCGCGTAAGGCGGATCGAAGAAGGCCATGTCCCATGAAGGACGGCTTCGCGAGGCGGCGCGACGCAGGAATTCTGCGGCCTCGCCG
>DASQYE010000312.1:0-5452 GCA_035639355.1 Pyrinomonadaceae bacterium | reverse complement strand
CACGACTTCAACACCCCAGCCATCTCCAACCTGAAATCAAAATGCAGATGCGAAGCATGATGCTCATGCACCACGAACCGGCCTTTTTGAATCCTGGAAGGCATGACAGTTCTATCCTGAAGTGATGATGCTCTCTTATTCTGCCGCCGCCACCATGACTTCCGATTGCATCTTGCGGGCGAGCGAAGTGCGCCAGACCGATTCCAGCTCGTCTACGGGGAGGCGGACGACCTCTTCGCCGTCGGCCTCTATGCGGAGCTGGCCCAGGTTGGTGCGGCCCAGGAGTGTGAGCGTACAGCTGGCGCGGGCGGCGATCTCCTCCAACGCGCCGAGCGCGGGCTCGTCGAAGCTAATGATTATGCGCGAGGGGGATTCGCTGAACAGGCGCGCCGGGATTGGTAGAGTCCCGGTCAGATCAACGTCCGCGCCGACCGCGCGGCGATTCAGAGACGAAAAGCAGGATTCAGCCAGCGCCACGGCGAGCCCTCCGTCAGAGCAGTCGTGTGCGGAATTGAGGAGGCCCGCTTCGGCGGCTCGCAGGGCGGCACTCTGTACGGCGCGCTCGCGCTCAAGGTCTAAGACGGGTACGCGGCCCGTCTCCATCATCTCTTCGTGCTTCCGCCCCTCTATAATGGCGGCGTACCTTGAGATCGAAAGATCGTCGTGCGTCGCGCCCAGGAGCGCGATCATCTCACCGGGAGATTTGAAGCCCGGTTGAATAATGCGGCGCACGTCTTCGATGAGGCCGACCATGCCTATGACGGGCGTAGGCAGGATGCCGCGTCCTTCCGTCTCGTTGTAGAAGGATACGTTGCCGGAGATGACGGGCGTCTGGAATGCCCTGCACGCTTCGGCCATCCCGTCCACGACCTCCGAGAAGGCCCACATGACTTCGGGCCGTTCGGGCGAAGCGAAGTTCAGGCAGTTGGTGACGGCGAGCGGCCGCGCGCCTACGCAGACTACATTACGCGCGGCCTCGGCGACGACAAGCTTTGCGCCCTCGCGCGGATTCGCGGCGCAATAGCGACCGTTGCCGTCCAGGCACATCGCCAGCGCGCGCCTCGTCTCCTTAATCCGCACGACGGCCGCGTCAGCGCCGGGCAGCACGGCCGTATTCGTCCTCACCATGTGATCGTACTGGCGATAGACCCACTGCTTTGAAGCGATGGTCGGATCGGCCAGCAGATGCAGCAAAGATTCGTTCTGATTCAACGCCCGATTCAAGGCCAACGTCTCGGCGCGCGAAACAACAGAGGCTGGAGAGGAAGCGCCCAGCCCTGGGCGAGCATCCGCCGCGTTTGCAGTGGGGGCGGACGCGCCTTCTGCCTGTGACGCGCTTTCGGTGGCCGAGCCGGCCCGTGACTGAAGCTCTTCAAAGACGGGAGCGGTCGGCGGCGCGGGTTGAACCAGGTCCAGACCTCCGCCGACGCTCGCGCCGGCTTCGTCCGCGAGAGTCGGATCAGTCCTGGCGGCTTCGACGCTCGCGGGCACTATGCGCGACGCAGCGTCCATGATCGCCTCGTCGCCGGATGTGTCTACCTTGAGCGCCGCTTCGATAGCGCCCTCTTCATCCCCGATCTTCCGAAATCTCTCGGGCGCGCTCATGGGCCGCTCGTAAAGGGGCGCTTCGTCCGTGAGCGTGGCGACGGGAATGTCCGCGACCGTCTCGCCGTTGTGAATGACGCGCATCCTGGCCTCCAAGAGCACGCGCCCGATGACCACGGCATCCAGCTCCCACTTGCGAAAGATGTCCATGACCTCTCGCTCGCGCCCCTTGTGCGCGACGATCAGCATTCGCTCCTGCGATTCCGAGAGCATCATCTCGTAGGCGGTCATGGCCTCTTCGCGCTGCGGCACGAGGCTCAGGTCAAGCTCAATGCCTGTGCCTGCGCGCGCCGCCATCTCGCAAGAGGAAGATGTGAGCCCGGCTGCGCCCATGTCCTGAATGCCTGCGACCGCCCCGCTCTTCATCGCTTCCAGACACGCTTCGAGGAGAAGCTTTTCCAGGAACGGATCGCCCACCTGCACGGTCGGGCGTTTTTCCAGCGCCTCTTCGTCGAACTCGGCCGAGGCCATCGTCGCGCCGTGAATGCCGTCGCGCCCCGTCTTCGCGCCGACGTAGAGAATTGGATTGCCTACGCCCGCCGCCTTGCCGAAAAAGATTTGATCGTGGCGCACCAGGCCCAGAGCGAAGGCGTTGACGAGCGGGTTCAGGGTGTAAGCGTCGTCGAACTCGACTTCGCCGCCGACCGTGGCGACTCCGAACGCGTTGCCGTAGTGCGCGATTCCGGCCACCACGCCGGCCAGCAACGCGCGATTGCGCCGCCCGTGCGACGCGGTGTCCAACGAGCCGAAGCGTAAACTATTCATGGCCGCGATGGGCCGCGCGCCCATCGTGAAGATGTCTCGGAGAATGCCGCCGACGCCCGTGGCCGCGCCCTGAAAGGGCTCTATGAATGACGGGTGGTTGTGCGATTCGACCTTGAAGGCGGCGCACCAGCCGTCGCCTATGTCTACGACGCCAGCGTTCTCGCCGGGCGGAACGATGACGCGCTCGCCCGTCGTGGGCAGCCTTTTGAGATGCACGCGCGAAGACTTGTAGGAACAGTGCTCCGACCACATGACGGAGAAGATGCCCAGTTCTACCAGGCTCGGCTCGCGCCCGAGCAGCTCTTTAATGCGTGTGAATTCCGTTTCGGAGAGATTGTGTGCGGCGACCGTCTCTGGAGTAATCATAGGTCAGCGGTGACAAGCAGATGAGCAGTGATAAAAGAGTACGAGATTCTAGCCTGTCAGTTGCCGCTTGTCACTTTGTCAATGGCTGCGCGAAGCTCGTCGGGCTTGACGCGCCCCGTGTGTTTGAAGACCAAACGGCCGCTCGCATCGTAGAGAAAAGTCGCGGGGAGGCCGCCGCCCCACTCCGGGTCTACAGCCTTGATGACGACTTCGGGGTCGATGACGTTCAGCAGATAGGCGGGCATGGGCGCGCGCATCTCGCGCAGGAACTCGGGCACGCTGCTCTTGATCTCTGCCGGATCGTCCAGCGAGACGGTGATGAAATCCAGATTGCGCTTGGAGTAATCCGTGTTGATGCGCACCAGGTCGGGGAACTCCTCTCGACAGGGCTCGCACCAGGTGGCCCAGAAGTTGACCAGGAGCGCGCGCGCGTCCTTGCCCGTCGTGCCGGGGCCTCGCTCCAAGAGCTTTTTCAGACCATCCAGATCGACCTCGCGGACGGTCAGGGCGGCTGTCTCCTTCGTCGCCTCTCCTGCGTTGGCCCTGTGCGTTTGCGCCGACGCCGTCTCTTCATGCTCGATGGCGGGCCGCGCACGCTCCGCATGCATCGGCGGAGCAGCAGCAGCAGCATACGCGATTGGCCCGCGACGATGCTGCTGCTGCTCCGCCGGGGCTGGGATAAGCGCCAGCGCCAGCGGCCCGAGCGCAAGGAAAAAGTGGTATCTCATCCGAGAGAAAGAGACCTCAGGAAGCCCTCTTGATCGTACAGCCGAACGCGCTCGCCTCCGCTTTGACGACCGGCTTGCCCGCGAGCGTCGCATCTATGGCGTCGCGCAGGTCGTTGGCGTTGACCAGAGTAATATTGCGATGATTGTCTATGCGCCCGTGGTAAACGAGCTTGTTGGCGGCGTCCAGGAAAAAGACCTCGGGCGTGCGCTCCGCGCCGAGCTGATCGGCGACCTTGTTGCCTTTGTCCTTCAGGACTGGGAACGAAAGGTTGTTGGCCGAGGCGTGCGCCTTCACCTCGTCAATCGTCTCGGTCGCGTTGGCGTTGATGCCTACGACATTGACGCCGCGCTCGCGGTAGTCTACGGCGAGCTTGCTCAAGCGCTCTATATAATCCCTGACCACCGGACACTGCGTCGAGATGAATATCAGGACTGTTCCGTTCTTGCCCTTCAGGGACGAGAGCGTCTGCTCTTTACCGCTCGTATCCTTGAGCTTGAAATCTGCCACGGTCGAGCCGATCGTCACGGCCGACGTATTATCGCCACCCGCACCGGCCGCGTAGGCGGCGACGAAACTGAGCGCGAGAGCGAGAGCCAGAGAGATAGCGAATGCATAACGCTTCTTCATAATCTTGATCTGAGACTCCTTTCCGGGACGTATGAGTTGAAGTCGCAAGATTAACAGTCACGGGTAAGGAGTGACAAGCGAGCGCGCGAGCGCGGCCGCCCGCCAATTGTAAAAAGTCGGTTACAAACCAAGGACGCTTTCGTCCCCGGCAGCGCCCCTCAACGCTAGCCGCCGCCGTCGTCCGCCTTCTCAAGCGTAAATACCCAGAGCATGCGTTTCTCCTCTTCACTGTAGAACTGGCGGCCATGCGTGACGCGCCAGTGGCCCATGTGCTGCCAGCGCCCGACCGCCAATTTGTTGAAGAGGGGCACGCCATGGCCGCTTTCGATGGCGTCCAGCAACGCGCGATTGCCCGGATTCAAATATTGATCGCCGCGGCGACCATCCCCAGTGTAATAAATCTTGTCGCCCGCCTCGTTCTGCCGGTCAGGATAGCAAGGGTTGATGCGCCCGAAGTCCGTCAGGAGCGAGACGAGACGGCCTCGGCGCTGGTAGACGCCGCTCTGTATGCGATGCGTGCGATTGACTTCGGCCCAGGAGAGAAGCGGAGCAGCGTCTGCCGGACGAGCGGCGGCGGCAGCAGTAGAAGCAGCGGCGCGGCCCGCGCCTCCTACGCTCGGAGCACCGCGCCTGTGAGACGGCTTTTTACGAGGGCGCATATTACGAGGGCGCATAGGGTTTCGGTAGACGCGCTTCGAGAAGGTTTACCGCGCCGCCATTAAAATATAAAGTGGTTGGCGGATCGAGCAACCTGTTATAGTAAGATCACACGCGCTCCATGCAAAGCTTCCCTGTGAGAGGTCTGGCCTTATGGCAAAAGAGTCGCAGCTGAGAGACAGTCGCGCCACCGCGCTGTGCTCGATGGCCGCCGTCATCATCCTACTGCTGCTGCTGCTGTGCTCGTCGAGCGCGGCCGCGCGCGTCATCGGTCAAGGAAAAGGTGAGCCGCAGGAGACACGTCGATTGGGCGTGCGCCTGCGCTCCTTTATCCCTACGGCTAGCGGGAGCCTGCACTTCGAGCCGACGCCGGAGGGCGGCATCGTGCGCCTGACCGTGCTCGGCCTGCCGCGACCCGGAGCCGTGATGGCGAAGGCTACCACCTTCGTCGTCTGGGCCTCGGCCTCTGGCGGACGGGTCGTGCGCGTCGGCGAATTGCAGACGGACGCGAACGGCAACGGCGGCCTACAGTTCATGCGCCCCGCGACGCTCGACAAATATAGCGTGCTCGTGACGGCCGAGCCGATCGCGACGGTCGAGAAACTGACGGGCACGGTAGTCTTCGCTTCGCTGGCCAACGAGGTCACGGCGTTCTTCGCAGAGGTTGACAGGTCTGTCAGGAAGGCACAGAAGGCCGCGCGTG
>DASQYE010000311.1:0-4469 GCA_035639355.1 Pyrinomonadaceae bacterium | reverse complement strand
TGGCTACTGATAGCTGTGCATTGCCCTTACGCCTTGATGGTTTCCTGGCCCGGCTTCCATTCAGCCTGGCAGAGACCACCCGTCTGCAATGCTTGAATCACGCGCAGCGTCTCTTCCGCCGAACGACCTATGTTCAGATCGTGAATCACCTTGTAGCGCAAGATGCCCTCCGGGTCGATCACGAAGAGCCCGCGCAGCGCTATGCCCTTGTCTTCGAGGAGCACGCCGTAGTCGCGCGCCACCTGCTTCGTAGCATCAGCCGCGAGCGGGTACTTGAGGTCGGCCACGCCGCCCTTGTCGCGCGGCGTCTGTATCCAGGCGCGATGCGAATAGACCGAATCGGTCGAGACGCCGATTATCTCCGCGCCGATCCCCTGGAAATCTTCGTAGCGGTCGCTGAACGTGGTCAACTCCGTCGGGCACACGAAAGTGAAATCCAGGGGGTAGAACAAGAGCACTACCCACTTGCCCCTGTAATCCGAAAGCTTGACGTTCTCTTTCAACGTCTCAAGATTCTTGGTCGAGCCCATGTCGAAATCCGGCGCGGGCTGGCCGACCATGGCCTTCTCCATTGCTGTTGCTGTCGCTTGCATTATTCCTCCATCGTGGATTAGTGAATTGATTCTTTGCTTCGCGCTCTTTCCTCAGACCGAAAACGCGCTCACTTTATTCAACATCAAAAAACGAAACTTTGTGCCGCGCCGCTTAACTTAGAGCACGCTGCAATCGGGGCAAACGCCCCTGAGCGTCAAATGCACAGACTCGGGCTTAAAGCGGGAGCGACGCGCGGCCGCGCGCATCAGCTCGACCGTTTCCGGGAGATCGAAATCCACCAGCTTTCCGCAAAGCGTGCAGACGGCATGATCGTGCCGCGCAAGCTCGCGGTCGTAGCGGCTCGCGCCCTTGCCCTGGTTGATCTCACGCACCAGCCCCGCTTCCGTCAAATACCGCAGCGAGTTGTAGACGGTCGCATAGCTGATCGAGGGCAGCAGCCGCCTCGCCGCCTCAAAGACTTCGCCCGCCGTCAGGTGCGCGTCCGTTTCGCGGATCGCCTGAAGCACCGCTTCCCGCTGCGGCGTCAGCACGCCAACGCCACCCTGATCCTCTTTGCTCCGATTCATGGTTGTTTACTGGAATTAGAATAATTCTAAATCCGCGATCTGTCAAGTGCGGCGAGAGGCGAGGGCGCGCGTGACGGCGTTGGCGGCGTGCGTGGACTAGAGCTTCGGGTGACGCGAGACGAACTCGATCAGTGCGCCGACGTAATCCGTGAAAGGCGGGCAGCGGACGCCATGCGGGTCTAGAAGACGGCGCGCGACCGCTGTATCGTAGGTCTGATCTAAGAAGAAGTAGGGGACGCCCGTGTGCGGCAGGCCCGTCAGTTGAGGCGAGAGCGGCAGCGCAAGCGTGCTGCGCACGAGCCTTGGCGGAAGCGAGAAGCGCGAGCCGCGCCCGGCCAGTTGGCGGGCTATCGCCTCGAACAGCTCATGGGTGGTCAGAGGCGATGGGTCGGCCAACTGCACGGTCGCGCCAGCAGCGCTTTCATCTTTAGTCAGCGCCGTCATCGCTTCGACGACGAAATCAACGGGAACCAGGTTCAACGACACGTCACGATTGCCGATATTGAAGAGCGAGAAGAGGCTCGGCTGCATACGCAGGTAATGAATAAGGTAATAGATGCCGTCGTATTTCGCCGTCTCTCCGGTGCGCGAGTCGCCGCAGACGACCGACGGGCGATGAATCGTCACCGGCAACTGCGTTTTCAGCGCATCGACTTCCAGCTCGGCCAGGTACTTCGTCTCTTCGTAGAAGTTGCGAAAGCCCGCGTCGTGACGCAGCTCTGTTTCGAGGATCAATCCTTTTCGGAGGCCCGCGACATAACAGGTCGAGACGTAGTGATAACGCCGCAGGTGTGGGAGCGTGAGGGCGAACCGGTTGACGTTGCGCGTGCCTTCAAGGTTGACGCGCAAGGCCAGGTCGCGGGCGACGGCCAGATCGTAGATGGCCGCGAGATGAAAGAGCACTGTCGTTTGACTGCGCGCGCGTTCAAGCTCGGGTGTGGAAAGCCCCAGGTCAGGCTCCGTAATATCGCCTGCAAGGATGCCGAGATCGCCGGGGTGCGCGCCGGTTTCGGAGGCGATGCGCGCGGCGTCCTGTCGTGCGCGCTCGATGAACGCGGGCTGTACGAGCAGCAGAAAACGCGCGCCCTCCCGTGCCAGGCGATTGACCAGCCGCCCGGCGATGAAGCCCGGAAACCCGGTCAGAAAAATCGTTTCATCGAGCGCCAAATGTATCCTTAACTATGCCCCGCGTCTATTCCAAGCTGCCGGAGCTTTCTGTCAAAACCTTCGGCCGTATTGAGCGTGTGAAGCAGCGTGCCGTCTTCTCTTTTGTAGGAGATGACGCCGCCTTCATCGAGCGCGGCAACCAAAACAATGTCGCGCGCCTTGCTGCTCGTGTACGCCTTCGCCTCGCAATCGCTTCCCGTTAATTCCTCAAGACGCAGATCGCTCTTCGCCCCGTGCAACGAGAACCTTCCGGGGCAATGGCGAATCGGCCTCCAGTCCAGCGCCTCGAACAACTCTGCGAAAGTCATCTTCAAGGGGACTCTCCCGCCTGATTACAGACGAGCTCGACCAGCGTGCGCACGCCGACGCCCGTAGAACCCTTTGGCGCGTGCGGCTGCGCTTCGTCGTACCAGGCTGTGCCCGCTATGTCCAGGTGTACCCAGGGCGTGCCGGCGGCGAACTTGCTGAGCAAGAGCGCGGCGGCGGTGGCGTCGGGGCGGCCTCCGTAGTTCTTGAAATCGGCGATGGGACTCTCTATGCGCTCCTTATAATCATCGCTGACGGGCATACGCCACACGGGCTCGCCCGCGCGCCGCGCGGCTTCGGCGACCGCGCCTGCCCACTCATCATCATTGCTGAACAGTCCCGTGCGATAGTCTCCGAGCGCGATTATGATAGAGCCCGTAAGCGTCGCCAGATCGACGATTCGTCGCGCGCCGGCCTGTTTGGCGTAAGCGATGCCGTCGGCCAGGACGAGCCGCCCTTCGGCGTCCGTGTCTACGACCTCGATCGTGTAGCCGGCGAGCGTCCTGATTACATCGCCCGGCTTGACGGCGCGTCCCGAAGGCATGTTTTCGGCGGCTGGGATGACGCCGATTACTGGGCGGGGCGGGCGCAGCTGCGCGATGACACGCAACGCGCCCAGGACGGCGGCTCCGCCCGCCATGTCGGTCTTCATCTCGTACATGTCCAGGCCGTGCTTGATCGAGATGCCGCCCGTGTCGAAGGTGATTCCCTTTCCGACGAAGGCCCACAACTCGTCGGTCGGGGCCGCGTTTTCCGGCTCGTAGCGAATGACGATCAGCGCGGGCAATTCAACCGAGCCCTTGCCTACGCCCCAGAGCCCGCCCATGCCGCGTTCGCGCACCTCGTCTCCCTCGATCGTTTCCACGCGCAGTCCGAACTCCAGGGCCATCTCGGCAGCGCGTCGCGCAAACTCGCGCGGAGGCAAAGCTGCGCCCGGCTCATCCGCGAGTTTGCGCGCCCAGTTAACGGCCTCTGCGAGCGTCTGTGCGCGCGACACTTCCGCGCGCAGCCCGTCCACGCTCTGCGAAGCGACGATGGTGAGCCGTTCAAGACGGGGCTCATCCTCTTCCCGCTTCTGATAAAAGTCCACGTCGTAGAGGCCCAGACGAGCGCCTTCGGCGACGGCGCGCGTCGCCTGCCTCTCGTCACCGTGGATGGGCAGTATGAAATAGAGATGCTTGACGCGTGCTTCGCGTGCGGCGCGCGCGGCCATCCCGGCCGCCTGTCGAAGCGCGTTGGCGTCGAAATCTGAATACGCGCCGAGGCCGATGAGCAGTAGGCGACGCGCGCCCTCGCCGAAGGCGTCCGCCCGGTAAAAGAGCTGGGATGTCCCCGCCCGGCCCTTGAATTCACCATCGCGTAGGAGCGCATCGCAATCGCCACGGAGCCCGTCGTCGCGGCTCGAAGGCGCTCGCTCGCCGTCTTCAAAGACACAGACGGCGATGGCCTCTTGCGGCGAAAGGGAAGGAGGCGTTTCGGTCGCTATCTCTATGTTGAATGAATGTTGTTCGCTCATCTATTTTCCGTGAACGGTCTGCCCTGGGCCTGGTTTCCCCGCTCCGGCGCTTCGCGCGGCCCCGGCGTATGCGGCACGGATACGGCAGCGCGAAATTCCTGTATGGTCGTGCAGTTGGCGCGCTTCGCGCAGGCTGAGTATAATTCAACTCTCGCGCGACTCTCTAGCGATAAGCGGCAACGTGCGCGGGCGATTTTCGACAAAAAAGCGCGCGCACACGCGCGTCGGCAGGGCCGCCCTCGGAAGCGTCCTTACTTTTTTGGCGCTGCGGCTCGAACATATCTTTCTCGGCATCCGTGGTGGGAGGAAACGCTTCATGGCTTTGATCGGTCTGTCAACGCGACGCGCGGCGCTCGCGC
>DASQYE010000310.1:0-10347 GCA_035639355.1 Pyrinomonadaceae bacterium | reverse complement strand
GTGAGACAGCGCGGCACGAAATAGATAGGAAGCCGGGCGCGTCGCAGCGTTCGCGTCATGGCGAAATCGTCCGAGAGCGTGCCGCGCCACTCCTCCATCATATCGAGCCGCTCGAAGGTCTCGCGGCGAATGGCGGTCGAGCCGCCCCAGCAAAAGTTTCGCTCCGCGCGGTGGCCTAGCGCAGACGCAATCGAAGCGTTCCAGACCGCGCGCAGGTGCGAAGCGATCCCCCCTTCGACCGGAATAAACCAGCGGTAGCCCGTCGCCGCGCCCACGCCACCGTCCGAGAGCGGCGCGACCAGCGAGCGCAGCCAACCATTTCTCACTCGCGCATCCGAATCTACGAAAGCCAGCACCTCGCTCGAAGAATCAATTCGGCCTACGGCCACGCGAAGGTTATGCACCTTCTGCCCGCTCTCTACGGCCGCGCCCGCGACCAATGCGCGGGCCCGCGCATGACTTCCGGGGCCTTGCGCCGCCCGCACCTCTTCGATCATGGCGAGCGCAGGGTCTTCGGCGCTATCGGTGACGAAGATGATCTCGTAAGACGGATAGTCCTGCCCGAAGAGCGCGGCGAGATTGTCCCGCAGCCCCCGATCGAGCCCACGCACAGGCGCGATGACGGAAACGGGCGGCTTGAAATCGGGCTTCTCTTTCGCCATCTCTCGCCGCACAAAGGCCAGATATCTGAACCCGCCGCGAAGCGAGTCCAGCCCCAGCCAGGCGACCAGCGCCGCAAAGAGATAAAAGACCAACATAAAGATAGAGAAGCTGGATGTCAGATGCTAGATGTCAGTTAAAGCAATCACCTTGCATCTAGCATCTGACATCTAACATCTGTGTTTTCATCCGGCGGGCAACAGCGATGCGGTCAGAATTTTGGCGATGTTGATGAACGGCTGCGGGTAGATGCCTATGAAGATGATGGCGATGACGGAGACGGAGAGCGCCGTCCAGAGCGCGGGGGAAAACGCCAGCGGTCGGTCGTCGGCCACGCGGTCGCCCAGGTACATCACGCGTATGAAGCGCACGTAATAGTAAAAAGAGATGACCGTGTTGAGAATGGCCCAGACCGCCAGCCAGTAGTACCAGTTCTTCGCGTCAGCCTGTCCGCGCTGCAAGAGGCCGCCGAAGAGAAAGTATTTCCCTATAAAACCGCCAGTAACGGGCAGCCCGCCGAGCGAGAGCATGAAGATGCTCATCATCGCCGCGACTCCGGGCGCTTTCTGCGCCAGTCCCGTCAGGTCGTCAACGTTGTCGCCTATGATCCCTCGCCGCCTGAGGCTAATGATGACGCCGAAGGCCCCCATGTTCATCAGCGTGTAGACAAGCAGGTAGATGACGAGGCCGATGTAGCCGTATGCATTTCCGGCGATCAACCCCAGCAGCAGATAACCCGCGTTCGAGATGGAGGAGTAAGCGAGCAGCCGCTTGGAGTTGTTCTGCGTGACGGCGGCCCAGTTGCCTACGAAGATAGTGATGGCGGCGACCAGGCCCAGAAGCGGAGCCCAATCGGCGCGCATTCCGTCCAGGGCCGTCAGGAAGATGCGCGCGAAGAGCGCAAAGCTGGCCGCCTTTGAGCCCGTCGAAAGAAAGGCCGTCACGGGTGTGGGCGCGCCCTCGTAGGCGTCGGGAGCCCACATGTGAAAGGGCACTGCGCTGATCTTGAAGAAGAGTCCGGCGGCGAGCGCGATCATGCCGAGCAGGAGCAGCGGGCGCAAGGGCACGCCTGCCACGCCGCCCGGGCCCAGCTCTTCGGGCGCAGCGGCGAGCGCGGCGCTCACGCCCTCTGCGACCTGGCCCAGGTTGGTCGAGCCCGCGACGCCGTAGAGCAGCGATATGCCGTAGAGCAGAACCCCGGAAGAGAACGCGCCGAGAAGAAAATACTTCATCGCCGCCTCGTTCGACCTTCGCTCGCGCTTGGTAAAGGCGACGAGCACGTAGAAGCTGAGCGCCATCAACTCCAAACTGATGTAGAGCGCGATCAGGTCGTAGCCGCAGGCCAGAAACATCATCCCCGTGGTGGCGAAGAGCAGAAGCGAGTAATACTCGCCGTGCTGCTCGCCTTCGATGTCCAGGTAGCGTGTCGAGATGGCGACGGCCAACCCCGCCGCGACCAGAAAGATCGCTTTGAAGAGGAGTGCGAAGCCGTCGATTCGCACCATACCGTAAAAGCCTTCGAGCGGAAGTATCGAATAGCTGCCGAAGCCCTGCACGCCGAGCGAGACGGCGGCCAAGCTGATGCCGACGAGCGAGAAATAGGCCGTCATCCTGCTCTGCTTGTAGGGCAGGACGACCTCCATCACGAGCGCGACGCACGCGCAGACCGTCAGGATTATCTCCGGCGCGATAAGCAGCAGGTCGCGCACGCTATAAAGCTCGGTCGTCGAGGCCGTGGTGGCTTGAAGCAATAAGATCATTAGAGTTGTATCTCTCAAACTAGACGACGGATCGGGAACGATGAATTGAAAGCAAAGGCTTCGGTCTGTCGTCCGTCGTTCATCGCTCCGCGTTCATCGTTACCGTCGGCGCACTTGGCGCAGCAGCAGGCATTCCCGGAATCGGGTAATCCGGCCGGATGTGGCGCACGACCGCGTTGACGGGCCTCTGTATATATTCGATAAAGGGTTTTGGATAAACTCCTATCCAGAGCGAGAGGACGACGAGCGGCAGCATGTAGGCCCACTCGCGGCCCGACATGTCAGGCAGATTTTCGTTCTTCGGATTGTCTATATTGCCGAAGAACATTCGCTGGTACAGCCACAGCATATAACCCGCGTTGAGGATAATGCCGAGCGCGGCCCAGGCGGCCCACCACGGATTGGCCTCGAACGCGCCGCGCATCGCAAGGAACTCCGAGATGAAGACGCACAGCAGCGGCAGCCCTATGGCCGTCATCGCCATCGCCAGAAAGACCGCCGCATAACCCGGCATGACGTGCGACAGGCCGCCGAACTCCGACACGTTGCGCGTATGCCGCCGCTCGTAGATGATGCCGACCAACAGGAAAAGCGCGCCCGAATAGATGCCGTGATTAATCATGTGCAGCACCGCGCCGTTGACGCCGTTCGGGTTCAGGGCGAAGAGGCCCAGTATGACGATGCCCATCGAAGAGACGCTTGAATAGGCCACCAGTTTCTTGATATCGCCGTCGCGCTTGACGACGAAGTACATCGCCGCCAGCGCGCCGTAGATAATGCCTATGATGGCCAGCAATACCATGATGCTGCGCATCCCGAACGTCAGCCCTAAATAATGGAATGACGTTTCATCGGCCGAAGCCCTCGGAAACATAGGCAGGTTGAAGCGGAAGAAGCCGTATGTCCCGAGTTTGAGGAGAATACCGGCGAGGATGACCGAACCGGCCGTGGGCGCTTCGACGTGCGCGTCCGGCAGCCACGTATGGAACGGCCACATAGGGACCTTGATCGCAAACCCGAGCGCGAACGCTATGAACAGCAGTATTTGCAGCGTCCCCATCGGCAGCACGGAGCCCAGGGCTTGCAGGTACATAATGTTGAACGTGCCCGTGCCGTTAGCCTGCGCCGCCGCCAGACTATTGTTGAGCATGTCGCGCCCAGGCGTCCCCGCCAGGCCGACTATGTTGTCGAGCGTCGCGCCCGTGATCTGTGAGGTGAGCGCCGCGTCCTGCGTCAGAAAGTACATCTTCAAGACGCCGAGGAGCATGACGACCGAGCCGACCAGCGTGTAGAGGAAGAACTTGATCGCTGCGTAAAGCCTTCGCTCGCCGCCCCAGATGCCGATCAGGAAATACATAGGCACGAGCGAGACCTCGAAGAAAAGGTAGAACAGAAACAAGTCCATAGAGGCGAAGACGCCGACCACGGCCGTTTGCAGCAGGAGCAGCAGCACGTAGTATTCCTTCTCGCGCTTCTCTATGTAGCGCCAGGAAGAGAGCGCCGCGATCACGCCCAGCAGCGTCGTCAGCACGATAAGAAGAATCGCCACGCCGTCAACGCCTAACTGGTAGCGCGCGCCTATGATTGGAATCCACTGGCGGTCTTCCAAAAACTGCATCCCGCCCGCCGCACGGTCATAGCCGAGCAGAAACAGCGACACGATGAAGGTTAGGGCGAACCAGCCCGTAGTCCACTGCTTAATCAGCTTCGACTGATCCTTCTTGAAGACGGCGAGGATGAAGACGGCCCCGAGCGCCGGCAGCCAGGTGATGATCGAGAGAAGAGAAGGAATTTTCACTGTATCCCCCAAAGCCATTTTGGATTTTAGATTTTGGATTAACGCTTTCCGAATCTTGAATCCTGGAATAGAGCTTTCAAGCTGCGACGCTCGCCAATCCAAAATCTAAAATCCAAAATCGGCTCATTGTCCGAACATCGCTCTCAGGTCGGGCCAGAAGAACATGGCGACGGCGGCGATCAGGCCGATCACCATGACGAGCGCATAGTTCTGCGTAAAGCCCGTCTGCGCGGCCCGTATCAGTGGCGACATCAAGCGCTTGACGAACCCCGCCAGCCCGTTGACCACGCCATCAACCACGTACTTATCGAAAGCGCCCGTGACGAGGCTCGTCCCGCGCGCCAGCCGCGCAGCGCCGTTGACCGCCCCGTCTATGCCTTTTGAATCAACGGCGTAAACGCCGCGCGCCGCATCCATCACGCGCCGCGTAAAGAGCAGGCCGTAGAGTTCGTCAACCCGGTAACGGTTGTAGCTGGCGCGGTAGATAGGCCCGAGCCGAGCCGCCCACGCTTCGGGCAAGCGAGGATTCTTAACGTAAAAGAGCAGGCCCAAGCTGATGCCGATGGCGGCGACCACGAGCGAGATGATGATGAACAGCCATTCGGCGGCCGTGTGGCTGCCCAGCTTCTCTTCGGCCGCGTGTGCCAGGTTGAATCCGGTGTCCCCGTAGGGCGCTGTAGCAGCGGCGCTCTCTTTCGCAGCGCCTTCCGTGGCCGCGTGCCCTGCGGGGGCGGCCCGTGCGGGCTCGCTCGTCGTCGGCAGCGGCGCATGGCCTTCCCCTTTGGCAGTCTGTTCTTCTGTCTTTTCACCAAACGCGCGCGTTGACGGATTCCAGATCACGGGTTCGAGCCAGTTGATGATGTTCATGCGCCCGCCCGCGTGTTTCCCGCCCGTGAAGGCAGGGCTGATGCCGACCAGCCCACCCGTGACGGCGAGCACAGCGAGCACAGCGAGCGGAACCCACATAGAAGGGGGCGATTCGTGCGGCGTGTGCGAGCCATGCTCGTCGTGCGCGCTATGGAGCGGCGCTCCTCCTGTGTGCGCGGCTTGAAGGTCGTGCGCGACGCCTACATGCTCGCCGGGCTCGTGATGCGGGCGATCGCCCGCCGACTCTCTGACAGCATCGTGCGGCGCTTCGCCGTCGGCGTAAGCCTGCGCGTGCGCCTCGTCGGCCTCGCCGCCCGCCGTCACCTCTCTAAATCTCTCTTTTCCCCAGAAGGTCATCGCCACGAGCCGCGTCATGTAAAAGGCCGTGCAGGTGGCGGCGACCGTGGCGACGAGCCACAGAATCCAGCCGCCCGGTATGTAGTTGGTCGAGGCGGCGTTCCATAGAATCTCGTCCTTGGACCAGAAGCCGCTGAAAGGGATGATGCCGCAGATGGCGAGCCAGCCCGCCAGGAAAGTCCAGTAGGTATAGGGCATGTATTTTCTGAGCCCGCCCATGCGCCGCATGTCCTGCTCGTGATGCATCCCGTGAATCACAGAGCCCGCGCCCAGAAACATCAGCGCCTTGAAGAAGGCGTGCGTCATGACGTGAAAGATGCCGATCATGAATGCGCCGACGCCGCACGCCAGGAACATAAAGCCAAGCTGCGAGACGGTCGAATAGGCCAGAACTTTCTTGATGTCGTTCTGGGTGATGCCGATGGTCGCGGCAAAGAGGGCCGTCAAAGCGCCGACGATTGCCACGACCAGCATCATCGTCTGCGAGTGCTGGAAGATGACGTTCGTGCGCGTCACCATGTAGAGGCCCGCCGTCACCATCGTCGCGGCGTGAATCAGCGCGGAGACTGGCGTGGGCCCTGCCATAGCGTCCGGCAGCCAGACGTAGAGCGGTATCTGCGCGCTCTTGCCGCATGCGCCGATAAACAGGCCCAGCGCGATCCAGGACATAATGCCCCACGTCCCTATCAGTTCCAGCGGATAGGCGCTCGCCTGGCCCATCACAGACCTGTAATCGGTCGTCCCGAAGGTCGCGATCACACAGAAGACGGCGAGCGCGAAACCGAAATCACCGATCCGATTCGTGATAAATGCCTTGCGCGAGGCGTCGCCCGCTTCCTTGCGGTCAAAGTAGTACCCGATTAGAAGATAAGAGCAGAGCCCCACGCCCTCCCAGCCGACGAACATCAGCATGAAGTTCGACCCCATGACGAGCACCAGCATCGAGAACATGAAGAGGCCCAGGTAGGCGAAGAAGCGATAGTAACCGGTGTCGCCGTGCATGTAGCCGGTCGCAAAGATGAAGATGCAGAGGCCCACGCCCGTCACGATCAGCATGAAGATGGCCGAGAGCGCATCAAGCTGGTAGCTCCATTCTATGTCGAGCAAAGAGCCGCGCCCCGTGTGCTCGTTCGGACGATTATCAACGGCCGCCCGCGCGCCCAGCCCCGCAGGGTCTTGCGACGCGAGGCGAGAGCCCTCGGCAGACCGAGCGCCCTCGCTTCCGCGTATGGTCAACTGGCCGTACTCGCCCTTCTCGTCCCTGAGCGGCGTGACGGTCTCACCCGACCCGGCTGCTGCGCCGCCCGCCGTAGAGCGTGCGCGCTCCGGAGCGCCCTGCGTTATCTCGACAGCGCCGCCCGGAATCCATGTGTAACGGAAAGCACCGTCCTGGCTCGTCACGTAAGGGTTAGGCCAGACGGCTTGAGCGCCGAAGCCATAGGAATAGACGGCGAGCACGCTGATTAAAAAGGCGAGCGCGACCGAGCCCACAGCGATTGCGCCGACGAGCGTTTCCGAGAAGCGAAACCTGCGGCCCAGCAATCCGTTGACGGCTGCGCCCAGGAGCGGCAGGAGCGGAACGAGCCAGATTAGTCTATGCATATTTGAGAAGCAGAACTCGGAACACAGAATTCAGAACCCGAGGTTTCAGGAGAAAGGCGCTCGCTGTTTTTATTCTGGCTTCTGAGTCCTCGGGTTCTGAATTCTTTTGTCACCATTTCAATAAATCTATCTCGTCAACCCAGATCGTCTCTTTATTGCGGTAGAGCGCGATGACTATGCCGAGGCCGATGGCGGCTTCGGCCGCCGCGACGACGATGACGAAGACCGTGAAGACCTGGCCGGCGACGGCGTTGAGGTTTCCGGTCTCCTGCAAGTACCGGGAGAAGGCTATGAAATTCAGGTTCGCGGCGTTCAAGATCAGCTCGATCGACATGAAAATCACGATGATGTTGCGCCGCACGAGCACCCCGGCCACGCCTATGACGAAGAGCAGCGCCGCGATGACCAGGAACTTCGACAAGTCCGGATTGAATATGCCCTGCTTGAGCCCGGCGCTACGGCTGATGCCCTCCGGGGCCGCCTGTAGCATTGAGATCGCGGCGGAAACAAATAGGTTACTCATAGAGACTCTATCTTAAAATGCCGAGCGAGGGATGAAACACGAACGCCTTTGCCGTCAGCACCTCGCTCATCGTTTTATTTACTGATGGCTTCAAGCTTCGTGCGCTCCGTGCCCGAAGGCCCGGCCTGCTCCAGAACCTCCGGGTCAACGTCGTCCACGGCGGCCTCCTGCTTGATAGTCCGCGCGAGCATGACGGATCCTATGATGGCGACGAGCAGCAACACGCTCGCAATCTCGAATGGCAGAGAGGCGTAGCGATAGAGGCTTGAGCCGACGCGCTCCGTCTCCTTCGTGATCTTCATCGTGCCGGTCGCCGCCACCGGGAGCGCCTTCTGCTGATCCAGGCGTCGCTCGACCGATTCCCTATCCTGGCTGCGCAGGCCCCTCATGCCCTTGCCCAGGGCGGAGACGAGACCGAAGGCGAGCAGCACCGCGATGACGGCGCTGGCCCACACCTGCGGCCCCTTATTGAAGATCGCTTCGCGCCCGCGCTCTTCCGCGCCGACGTTGACCAGCATGATGACGAACAGAAACAGCACCATCACGCCGCCGATGTAGACCAGTATTTGCACGCCCGCGATGAACTCCGCGCCGAGCATGATGAAGAGCGCCGCGACCGCGATCAGCGACGAGATCAGAAAAAGCGCGCTGTGCACGGCATTGCGCGCGAGAATCGTCAACAGCGCCGTCACCAGCGTCGCGACCGCGAACACCCAGAAGAAGACCGCTTCCCAACCAGAGAGAATCATATATTTAAGGGATGAGGGATGAGGGATGAGGGGTGAACTGGAACGAGAGGTTTTCATCCCTCATCCCTCATCCCTCATCCCTATCTCTTATGCTTCGTACTTAACGGCTTCGCGTCCCTGTTCGAGCATCTCCCGATTCCAGACGAATCCGGCGCGCGAGTAGGTGGCGAGCTCGAAGTCCTGCGTCAACTCAAGGCAACTGGTCGGGCAGGCCTCCTGGCACAGCGCGCAGAACATACAGCGCGAGGTATCGAAGATAAACTCGTCGAGTACCTTCTTTTTGCGCGGCTTGCCCGCGACCATGATCTCTATGTCCATCGGAATCACGTCGATGCAATCCTCCGGGCAGGCGAGCGCGCACAGGTTACAGGCGATGCAGAGCGTATCGTGCGTCTCCGGGTCCATGTTCAGTCGCGGCGCTCCGTGAAAGCGCGGCGCAACGTCCGGGCGCACCTTAGGATACTGCTCCGTGTAGATTCCGCGACCGCCCACAGCATCCTTGTCCGTGAGCGCGCCGATATTGAACTTGAGCGTGAGGCCCATGCCCTTCAACAGGTCAACCATAAAGAAGCGTTTCAGCTTCTGCATGAACGTGGGCTTCGGAACATTGACTGCTGGCATAACAAACCCCTTCATATTTTGGATTTTGGATTGGCGATTCGGAATATTGAGCGTGAAAACCGGCGTGCCCTTTAATCCAAAATCTAAAATCCAAAATCTAAGATCAGCCGACCGCCGGTTTTCCTTTCGGCACGTCAACCAATCGAATATTGCGGCGCTGCGACTTCAAGTTGAAATCGCGCGAGCGCCAATTGATCGTAGACAACACGCCGCCCGTGATGAGGAGCCCGCCCCAGCCGATGGCTATCATAATAGCTTTTCCGATGGGCGTCAGGTTAAGCCCCTGCGCGAGTGATTCTACGGTCTCGTATCCGTTCCATCCGTCGAGGGCCTGCACGACGAAGATCGCCAGGGCCGTCAAAACGATATTGACGAGCGTCGCCGGTATCAGCCACTTCCATCCCAAATCCATCAGCTGATCGTAGCGATAGCGCGGCAGCGTCCAGCGCAGCCAGAAATAGGTGTATAGCAACAGCGTCATCTTTAGAATAAAGATGACGAGGCTGATGATGACGTAAGTATTATGATACCCTCGCGCTTCCGTCAGCCTGTAAACGAAGGGGAAATACCACCCGCCCAGGTAGAGCGCCGTCGTCACGGCCGTCACGACGGCCATCGCCGCGTACTCCGCCATGAAGAAGAGCGACCAGCGCATCCCGGAATATTCCGTGTGGAAGCCCGCCACGATCTCCGATTCCGCTTCCGGCAGATCGAAGGGCGCGCGGTTGTTCTCCGCGATGCCGCTAATGAGGAAGGTTATGAAGCCCATCGGCTGGTAAAGGACGAACCAGATGGAATCTGTCGCCTGCGCGTTGACGATGCCGGAGAGCGAGAGCGTGCGCGCAAACATCAGCGCGCCGATGCTCGAGAGCCCCATGGCGACTTCGTAGGAGACCATCTGCGCGCTCGATCGAAGTCCGCCCATAAGAGCGTACTTGGAGTTGGAAGACCAGCCGGCGAGTATGAGCGCGAGCACGCCGACGCTTGAGACTGACAACACGAAGAGCAGGCCGATGTTGATGTCTGTGATAACACCCCAGTCGGGCGCAAACGGGATCACGGCGAACACTATGAAGGCGGCGACCACGGATATGTACGGCGCGAACTTGAAGATAAAAGGGTCTGCCTTGTCGGGCGTGATGTCTTCTTTCGTCAGCAGCTTGAGCGCGTCGGCCAGAGGCTGCAATAGCCCCCAGGGGCCGACGCGCATGGGCCCGAGCCGCGCCTGCATGAAGGCGGAAATCTTGCGCTCGGCATAGGTCGCGTACAGGGCCCAGACGGCCACGCCCGTGACCACAGCGCCGATCTGTATGAAGGGCCACACCACGTAGTTGATAGTTTCGGGGCCGAAGTATCTCAGCAGCAAACTATCTATAAAGTTCGGCGGCGCGAAGAGCGCGAGTGCTCTCA
>DASQYE010000309.1:0-4096 GCA_035639355.1 Pyrinomonadaceae bacterium | reverse complement strand
TTCTGAATTCTGAGTTCTGTGTTCTGACTCCTTCGCTACCATTTGTAATGCGCGAAAGCCTTGTTGGCCTCCGCCATACGGTGTGTATCTTCTTTCTTCTTGACGGCGTTGCCGCGATTGTTCGCCGCGTCGAGCAGTTCGGCGGCGAGGCGGTCGATCATAGTCTTTTCGCCACGCCCGCGCGCGTACTGCACTATCCAGCGGATCGCCAGCGCGCCGCGCCGCTCCTGGTGTACCTCTATGGGCACCTGGTAGGTCGAGCCGCCGACGCGGCGCGACTTGACCTCGACGGTGGGGCGCACGTTCTCAATGGCCCGCTTGAAAACCTTAGCGGTTCTTCGCCCGTCTTCTCGCCGACCCTCTCAAGGGCGTTGTAGAAGATTCTCTCGGCGGTAGATTTCTTGCCGCCCCACATCACGCCGTTGATGAACTTCGTCACCAGGGCATTGTTATAGACCGGGTCGGGCAGCACTTCGCGTCTTTCGGCAACTCTTCGTCTTGGCATAATCTCAACTCAGGTGTCGGGGGTCAGGGGCCGGGGGTTCAGTTAAAGCCTTTCACCGGCCCCTGAACCCCGACCCCCGGCCCCTATTCTTATTTTTTGCCGCCTTTGGCAGCACCGGCTCCGCCAGCCTTGGGCCGTTTCGCTCCGTACTTGGAGCGTCCCTGCTTGCGGTCGGCGACGCCCACACTGTCCAGCGTGCCGCGAATGACGTGGTAACGCACGCCCGGCAAATCCTTCACACGTCCGCCGCGAATGAGCACGATCGAGTGCTCCTGTAGGTTATGGCCGACGCCAGGAATATAGGTCGTCACCTCTATACCGTTGGTCAGGCGCACGCGCGCGACCTTTCGCAGCGCCGAGTTCGGTTTCTTGGGCGTCTGTGTGTAAACGCGCGTGCAGACGCCGCGCCGCTGCGGCGATTCCTGAAGCGCCGGGCTCGCCGTCTTGTACTTCACCGCCTGACGGCCTTTGCGGACAGGCTGGTTAATTGTTGGCACTGTCTTTTAAGTCCTCTTTAAGGATGACTCTGCTGTCTCGGGCGTGCTCTCTAAAGTTCGCTATCAGAGCACGCAAAAAGGCTTGACCTGCCTCTTTCCGGAACTTGTCCGGCAGTCAGCGCAGGCAACTGCCCTGTGCTTGAATTTCTTGATCCAGGGATGTTCCGACGCACGCCCTAACGTTTGCGGGCGCGGGTGTGGATAATGGCTTCCCTTGAGCCGGAGCTTTTCTGTGGCGTCGCATCTTCTGAATGGACGAGCAAGCCCGCTCTTCACGGGCCGGACACGCGCGCTCGATCGCTGGGGCGGCCCCCTTTCGGCCTTTCGGCAGCGAAAAGAAGGGTCGCGGCGCGAGCATTTACGCCACAATAATTGTCAAGCGGCTGCCATAATTCGCACGGGCGCAGCCGGGCAACGCCTCCACACCGACAGAACCTGCTAAGCGTTGCACTATTGAGATCAGACCGTGTAGTCCGAAACGAGAAACTATAAAGATCAAAGCCGTATCTGTCAAGCGGGCGGGCGGTTTTCCATCAATCGCCTCTTAGGGGGTGGCGGTCGGGGCGGGTTTTGCGCCGGCGTTGGCGTTCAAGCCGTTCTGATTGGCGCGTTTGGCTGCCGCCTCCTGTTTTTTCAACAGCTCTTCCTGCCGCTTCTGCAAGACCTTGATGCGTTCCGCGCCCTCTTTCGCCTTGTCCAGGGCCTCCACGGCCCTGTAATTGTCCGGGTCAAGCTCTATGGTCTTCTGTAGCGCGATGACAGCCTCCTGGTACTGCGCCAGGCGGCTCAGCGACAGGCCCAGCTCGTAGTACATATCCGCATCTTCCTGTTCCAGCTTGACGGCCTGCCTGTATGCCTTGACGGCCTCGTCGTGTTTACCGAGCTTGCTGTAGGCGAGGCCCATATAATAGAAGGCGGCGGCGTCCTTCTGGCTCGTGCGAAGATACTTCTTATAGGCTTCGACGGCCCTTGTATATTCGTCTTCCGCCTCTTTCTTCTGGCCCTGGGCCGCGTAGGCGAGGCCCAATCTGAGGTGCGCCTCGCCGTAATCCGGGTCAAGGCTGAGCGCCTTCAGGAAGGTCTCAGCGGCCTCTTTGTCCTTATCCAGCCGGAACAGCTCCTTTCCCTCGTCGAGCAGGGCGCGGGCTTCGTTCTGCTCGCTGGTAAGCTGCGGGGCGACCGGCTCGGCCGTCGTCTCAGTCGCCGTCGTTTGGGTTGTCGAGGAGGTGGCGCTGGCGCTGGCGGCATTGACGTTCGTCTCGGCCGTGTTGACCGTAGACCTGCAACCGGCCAGGCAGAACGCGCCGGACATCAACGCAAGCACTGTGACGAGCAGCCTCATAAGGACGCCAGACTCTTTTGAGAAGTTTCCGAAGTAGAGAAGTATCTACGATAATTCCGTGCGCGAGTCAACAAGCGGGGAGGTCTGGAATCCCGTTTGCTTTGTTTAATCGGGGTGGCTTATTTCTGTCCTGGTTACGATCATCAGGGGAGGCGATTATCAGAACAGATGCATGAAGAAGGCCGGAACACCGCAGTAAATCGCTCTGAAAGGACATCTCCCGCCGATCCCGAGAAAACGGTCGCAACGCCTCATTTCGATGCGGCGGCCATTGAGCAGGCGCGTCCGGCCGTCCCGCTCGCCGAGCTACAGCCCAGGCGCACGTGGCCCGGCTCGGCGTTGCTCGCCATAGCGATCCTGGCCGGTCTGGCGGGCGGTGTCATAGGCGGCCTCCTGCCCATGCTCTACCTGAAAGACAATGCGGCGCAGCGCACTGGCTCAAAGACCGGGCCGGAGGCGACGCCGCCCGCCGGAACCCTTTCGCCATCGTCCGGCCCCGGCGACGACCCGTCCACGGGGCAGGCCGCGTCGCAAGACGAACGCCAGCCGGAGGCGCTCGCGGCGACGAGCGACGAGGCGGACGCGCAGCGCGAGGGCGGTCGAAACGACGCCACGCCGAAGGAGATGGAGGCGACGCTGCGTGGCGCGCTGGACGACTGGGTGGCAGCGACCAACGCGCGCGACATAGACAGGCAGATGAGCTTTTATAATCCGGTTGTCAACGCTTTCTATCGCCTGCGCAACGCGTCGCGGGCCGACGTGCGCGCAGATAAAGCGCGCGTCTTCGAGCGTGCAAGCTCGATTGAGATACGCGCCGGGACTCCGGACATTCACCTGAGCCCGGACGGACGCACGGCCGTCATGCTCTTTCGCAAGCAGTATGCGATAGCGGGCGGCGGCCAAGACCGTCGCGGCGAAGTCTTGCAGGAGCTGCGCTGGCAGCGCGCGGGCGGGCAGTGGAGAATCGTCAGCGAGCGCGACCTGCGCGTCGTCCGTTGATGACCCCTGCAAAGTGACAGCCGCGCGTGCGGACGGCGAACCCGCCCGCACGGTCGAATGATTGCCTTGTGGCCCTGAGAGTGGCTATCATTGGCCGCGTAGAAAGGACTCGATGCATGTTAAAGTTTATTCGTGGTAGAACCACCTGATAACTCGACCGAGACGCCTTCCAGCAGCTTATCGCTCCTTACAGGCGAGGGAGTGGTGATAGACATAGGGACCGGCGACGGTCTCTTTGTATACCAGTGCGCCCGCGCCAACCCGAGGAAGTTCTTCATAGGGATCGACGCGAATCCCCGCCCCCTGGAGAAAATATCCGAAAAAATTCATAGGAAACCGTCGAAAGGGGGCCTCTCGAATGTTCTCTTCATACAGGCGGCGGTTGAAGACCTGCCCGTTGAGCTGGACGCCATCGCCGACGAAGTCCATATCCATTTTCCCTGGGGCAGCCTGCTCCGCGCGGTGGCGATAGGTGATCGAGCGGTGCTCCGTAACCTGCGACGCATCTGCTCGCCGGGAGCCCTTTTGGAAGTGGTCATAGGACTGGACGCAGAGCGAGATCGCTTTGAGCTGGAACGACTCGGACTGCCGCCCCTATCCACGGCCTACATAGATTCCGTTCTCATCCACGAATACGTGAATGCCGGATTCGACATATTTGAAAGGGGTATGCTTTCCCCTTCCGAGTGGCCAGGGCTTCAGACCTCATGGGCGAGGCGGCTTCAAGATAGCGATTGATCGTCATGGCCCGCC
>DASQYE010000308.1:0-6186 GCA_035639355.1 Pyrinomonadaceae bacterium | reverse complement strand
CGCTTCGATGCTTTTCACCAGTTCCGGGAAGAAAGGGTTCGCAATGTCCGATACCAGCACCCCTATCATCTGGCTGCGCCCCGAAGCTAGACTCCGCGCATGAGCGTTCGGATAGTAGTTGCACGTCTCTATGGCACGCAGCACCTTCTCGCGCGTCTCATCCGATACGAACCTGGTATTGTTGATGACGTGCGAAACGGTCGCCGTCGAAACGCCCGCCCGCCGCGCCACATCTTTGATACGCATAGCTCTCAAGGGATGAGGGCGGAGGGATGAGGGATGAAGTGGGTTGAGTAAACTGCTACTTGAATCTGTGATTCAATAGCGCTTCTTTCATCCCTCATCCCTCATCCTTCATCCCTTCGCTCCCGCTCCTTAGCACCGTCGCTGGCCTCAACGACATAGATGTCGGTTTTATAATCGGTGGCCTTAGTATACTCGCGCGAAACGACCTCGCGGAACTTTTCGAGCGCGTCTCGCCGCACCAGGTTTACGGTGCAGCCGCCGAACCCCCCGCCCGTCATGCGCGCCCCCAGCACTCCCTCAACGCCGGACGCAATATCGACCAGCGCGTCCAGCTCGCGACAACTGACCTCGTAATCGTCCCTCAGAGAGAGGTGCGAGCGCGTCATCAGCCGGCCCATCTCTTCCAGGCGGCCGGAGCGCAGCGCCTCTGCGGCCCGGACTGTGCGCGCGTTCTCCGTCACCACATGACGGCAGCGGCGGCGAATGGGCTCCGGCAGCTGCGTCTCGTAAAGCTCGAACTCCGCCACGCCCACGTCGCGCAGCGCGCGAATACCGGGAAGCATTTCCCTGAGCAGCTCGACCCCGCGCTCGCACTCCGCGCGGCGCTTGTTGTACTCCGACGAGGATAGCTCGTGCTTGACGCGGCTATCGCAGACAGCCACAGCTACGTCGCCCATATTCATCGGAATGGCCTCGACCTCAAGCGAGCGGCAGTCTATCAGCAGCGCCTGCCCGCGCCTGCCCAGCGCCGCGACCAGTTGATCCATGATCCCGCATTTGGTTCCGACGAACGTATGCTCCGCCTCCTGTCCGGCGAGGGCGAGCGCCACCCTTTCGACCTTTGCTCCCGAGAGCGATACCAGGGCGAGGGCAGTCGAAAGCTCCAGCGCCGCCGAAGAGGAGAGGCCCGCGCCCACCGGAACGTCCGAGAGGACGGCCAGGTCTGCCCCGCCTAAAAGAGCGCCGTGCGATTCCAGCACGCGCGCCACGCCCTCTACGTAATCGAGCCAGATGCCGCGCTGCGGCACGCCGGGCTCGTCCAGATCGAACTCCTTCAATTCGCCCAGGTTCAGCGAGTAGACGCGCAACCTTCGGTCGTCGCGCGGGCGTGCGGCGACCACCGTCTCGCGGTCGATCGCCATCGGCAGCACAAACCCGTCGTTATAATCCGTATGCTCGCCGATCAGGTTGACGCGGCCCGGCGCGCTGAACAGGCGCGGCTCGCCGCCCTCCCCGTATACACTTGCGAAAACAGTCCGTAGCTCGTCCAGATCAACCACCGCCAGTTTCTCCTCGGGCCCAGGTGACCGGCGCGACGTGCGCGCGCAACTCGGCCGCCTTCTCCTCGGCCAGCGTATCGTTGATAAAGAGTCCCGCGCCCGTTTCGCTTCCGGCCAGATACTTCAGCTTGGTGGCCGTCCTGAGCGGCGGGTAAAACTCTATATGAAAATGGTAGTGATCGTAGGAGCGACCGTCCACGGGCCGCTGATGGATAACCATCATGTAAGGGAACGAGAGATCGAAGAGACGGTCGAAGGCCACGAGCACGGTCTTGAGCATCACGGCCAAGTCTCGCTGTTCCTGCTCCGTCATATCCGTGAGCGCCTGTAGGTGACGCCGCGACGAGATGTGCAGCTCGTAAGGCCAGCGCGCATAAAAAGGGATAAAGGCGACGAAGGAATCATTCAAGGCCACGATGCGACGGCCGTCGCGCGCCTCTTCCGCCATCACGTCGCACAGCAGACAGCTTCCGTTTCGCGCGCTGTGCTCAAGGCATTGTTCCAGCTCTCGCTCTATGCGCGGCGGGATGAAAGGATAAGCGTAAATCTGCCCGTGCGGATGATGGAGCGTGACGCCGATGGCCTCTCCCTTGTTCTCGAACTCGAAGACGTATTTGACGAAATCGAGCGTGCCCAGCTCTATGAAGCGATCCGTCCAGACTCTGACCAGTTGATAAATCTGCTCTACGGACTCACGGGCCAGCGTCGTGTTGTGATCGGCCGAATAAAGCACTACCTCGCAGACGCCCTGCGCCGGGCGCACGGGATACAGATCAGTGCCAAGGACTGCGGGCGCGGGCGGGTCGGGCCTGAGCGAGGGGAAGCGATTCTCGAAGACGGCTATGTCGTAGGTCGGTTCGGGCACTTCGGTCGGGAAGCCGCCCTCTTTGGTCGGGCACAGCGGGCAGAAATCGGCCGGAGGCAGGAACGTGCGCTCCTGCCTGTGCGTCGCCGTCGCCACCCATTCGCCGAGCAGCGGATTCCACCGTAGCTCAGACACTACGCTCCTCCTCCGCCTGCGGTATCGCGTGGGGCTCGCGCCCTCGAAGCGCGTCCGCCTCTTTACCGTCGGAAGATTGAGGCGCGGGCCCCTCATCGAAAGTATAAAAAATCATGTAGCGCCCGTCGGCGAGCGTGATTCGCCTGCGATGCATATTATCCTTTTCTTCCTCTACGCTCATGGGCCGTCCTCTCACTTAACCTGCAACGTAACGACGGAGACGGAGTGCTTCGGCAGTTCGACTGCGAAACTCGGCCCGGCGCTGACGGTTCGTCGCCTGACGCTGACGGCCTCGGGCGTAGCGAAGCTGTTGGCGGCCGTCAAAGTCTCGCCCGTCAGCGTCTCTAAGTCAGCCTGAGATGCAACATCCGCGCCCTTCAAGCTGATGGTTGTTTTCAAGGACGCCGTCTGATTGGTATTGACCATCTTGATATAAATCCGCTTGCCGTCGGTCGAACGGCTCGACACCGCGTCCAGATAGGGGACAGCCTTTCCTTCTAGCGTCGTATCGAAGGCAGGGCTCTCGACCCGCGTGGCGAGGCGGCTCGTGCCCGGATGATTGCTGTAGAGGGCGTTGGCCCAGTATGTCGGCGTCACGAAGACGCCGTGGCGGCTCGCCTGTATAATGCCGCCCGGCCAGCCGTTGACCATGTCCGAGACGGCGCTCATCTCCACCAAATCGCCCGAGCGCTCGAAGACGTTCATGAGCCGCGCGCCGTAGAGCGCCGATTCCATCGAATACTGTCGCGGCTGTGGCAGGTCCAACCCCCACTCGTTGATCGCAAGCCTGATCCGTCTTCCCGGCGCAAGCTCGCCTATCAGTTGCGCGACCTCCTTGTAGAAGCGCTCGTAGAAGAGCGGGCGCGCCATCAGGTTGAGCGCGTCTCCCTTCATCTCGTTTCTTCCATAGTAATGATGAATCGCAAGGTAGTCCATACGCGCGCCCGCGAGCCCGAGCACCGTGCGATTCCAGCTCATATCGTTGTCGCCGACTGCTATGAATTTGATCGTCGGATCGACGGCGCGCATGGCTTCCGAATAGCGATTGAAGTTGCGGCCGTACTCTTCCGCGCTCGAATGGCCGCGCACCCAAGCGCCCCAAATCTCGTTGCCGATCTCCCAGTAGCGAACGTTGTAGGGCGCGGCGTGACCGTTGGCGGCGCGCATCGCGCCATACTTCGTGGTCGGCGCGCCGTTGCAATATTCGACCCACGCGGCGGCCTCTTCGACGGTCGCGCCGCGCCCCTCCACGTTGACGGTGATGGAGGGCTCGGCCCCTACGTTTCGGCAGAACTGAACGAATTCGTCCGTGCCGAAATCGCTCGGCTCGCTCTCGTTCTTCCAGGAGAGATTGACCCACGTCACACGCTCGTCGCGTGGGCCAACGCCCCACCACCAACGATAGTCCTGCGCGACGTTGCCGCCCGGCCAGCGAACAAAGGCCGGACGCAATGCCTTGACCTTCTCGAACACGTCGGCGCGCACGCCGCCCACGGCATTGCCCTGGATGAGCGAGACCTGATCGAGCCAGAGGCGGCCGCGACCATCAAAGAGAATTGCGAAGCGCGCGAGCGGGTCGCCCTTCGTGGGCTTGAGCGTAAATTCGTACTTGCGCCAGTCGCCGCCCGGATTCTTGATCTCGGCGGCAGAATAAATCTCGCCGCCCGTTCTATCGGCTTCGAGCGCGACCGTGACGGGCCCTTGATAGTCCAGCGTCTTCATCCACAGGTAGCCGTGATATTCGAGCCCGCCCTGTATCGGAATACGGCTTTGATAGAGGCCGTGTCGTGGGATGACGCCGTCGCCGGCGGCGACCTCCAGAGAGTGCTCCGCGACCTCCCTGGCTTCGCTCGCCCTGACGGGGTAAGAGATTTTTTCATCCCAGCGAAAATTGAGAGCGTAGTCGTCGTTGCGGTCGTCCGGGTAGCGATCCCAGTTGCGCGAAAGCCCCAGGACGTTCGGCGCTTCCTCAAAGCCGCGATTGCGTATCAATTCGGCGTGGAGACCGCCCTTGATGTTCTCGAACATAAACTCAGCGAACTGGCCGTAAAGCAGCGGGCTGATCTCTCCTTCGACACGGGCGGCATCAACGGCGATGCTGGCCGAAAGCTGTTCGGCGGTGGAAAGACGCGCGGGCCCGGCGCACAGGAGGAGGATGACGGCCGCGCAAAGCAGCAGGCGGTCGGCCCCTTGCAGCCGACGAGCAGGAGGAGCGGCACCAGCGGAGGCGGACGAAAACGCGCGACCCTTCCAGCCGCTCCGTACAGGTCTGCTTATGAGGCTCGTCTGCTTCATTCGTCCAACTTTCCCCGTACTCATTTACGGACTCCGCCCGGTCGCACAAGTGCACGCACGATTGGCCCGCGTCGTCGCGCGGTCGAAGGCGTCGCGCCCGCGATCACGGGCCAGCCGTTGCGGTAAAACAGGCGCTCCATCAGCATGATTCGACGGTCGGAGCGGTCGCCGCTGATGCTGCTTTCCAAAAAGCGCTTTCGCGTATCGATGGCGTGATAAAAGATCCAGTCGCGGCGCGCGGCGTCCGTGATGATCGAATTGTGGCCGGGCGCTATGAAGCGACGGTTACGCTGCATGATGACGCTGCTCGATTTGCCCGCGCCTTCGGCCAACGTCACGAAAGGGCCTGTCGCGCTTCTGGAGCGGGCGACCAAAACGGCGTAGTGCGCCTTCTCGCCGCAGCAGTTATCGCCCGAGTAAAAGAGGTAATAGTAGCCCAGACGCCTGACGACCCATGCGCCCTCCACCAGGCGCTGGTAGTTATCCGGGCTCTCGTCCCTGATCGGAGAGACAAGCTCGGCGGCCTGGCTGCCGGGCATGAAGCTCAAGCGATCGGGCGCGAGTTCCTGTACGCGAATCGGCTGGAAGCCGGAGCCCCAGTACAAAAGGCGCTTGCCGGTCGCCGGATCGTCGTAAGCCATAGGGTCTATGTTGACGAAGCTCTCGCCGCACCTCAAAGGCTTGCCCGAGTCCTTGAACGGCCCGCGCGGGCTTGCAGAGGTGGCGACCGCCAGACAGAGCCCCGTCAGCGTGTTCGGGTCTGCCGAGAAGTACATATAGTATGTGCGCCCGTGCCGGCTCACGTGCGGAGCCCAGAGCTTTTGCGTCTCGCTGGCCCAGGCAGGCTTCACGGGCAAAGCGTCGCCAAGGTGCCTCCAGTGAACTAGGTCGCGCGAGCGAGCCACCTGTATGTTGACCATCCGACCGTTGACGATCGTTTGCGTCGCATAGGCGTAGTACCAGCCGTCGCCGCCCCGTATACCTGTCGGGTCTGGAAAGTCCGTGTCGAAAACCGGGTTCACGTAGAGAGTCGAGCGAAGGGGCTGCACCTGTCGTGGGATGGCGGCGCGCGAGTCCGTCTGCCCCAGAAGGCGCGCCTGCGTCGAGAGAAAGAGAAGCAGGCCGCATGTGAGCAAGGCAGGTAGTCGGCTATTGAGCACCCTCATTCGTTCACAATCCCCATCGGCTCACGCCGGGTTGCTGCGAGCCCCGGTCTGGCGGGCGGGGAGCTTCCCCTTTCCCGCCCCGTGCAAGAGTTCGTATAAGGAGCGATGATGCGAGCGCAGCGCCGATTGCTTCTGGCGCTACACAGATCATCGGTCGAGCTTTTCGGAGCGCGGGCGTAAGGTTAAGACGGGCCCTTCC
>DASQYE010000307.1:0-3478 GCA_035639355.1 Pyrinomonadaceae bacterium | reverse complement strand
ACCCGCCTGATGAGCAGAAAGAGCACGACGACGACGAGCAGCAGAGGCGCAAGCGACAACAAAGCCCCGCCCGCGCCCCCCAGCAATGAGCCGCCGGAGCCGTCGCCGCGCCCCGTAAGAGCATGCAGCCACCCTAAGGCTAACGCCGTTGATTTATCCAGCCCGTCGCTCAGCGTGCGGCGATAAGAGTAGAGACGGTTGCGTAAGATGGTCGCCAGCGTTCGCTGCTCCTGCTTATCATAGCCGACGACGTATTGAATCCACATCAGCTCAAGGGCCTCTGCATACTTGCTGAGGCTGGCCGTGAGTCCCGCGCTCTGGTGGCGCGGAGGCCGCCCCGCGGCGGGCGTCGGATCGAAAGTCACCCAGGAGTCCGTCTCCGGGAAATAGACCTCGACCCAGGAGTGCGCCTCGCGCTGCGTGACCGTGTAGGCGTCAGCCGCATCGTTATACGCGCCCGTCTGAAAACCGTTGACCACCCGCGCCGCCACGCCCTGCGTGCGCAGCATCACGGCCATCGCCGTAGAGAAATATTCACAGTGACCCTCGCGCACCCGAAAAAGAAAGTCCGCGAGCGGGTCATTGCCCCCGGCTTTCAAATCGAGCGTGTAGCCGAAATCGCGTTGCAGGCGCTGCTCTATCACACGTGCGGCGTCATAGCGGTTGCGAGCCCCGCCGCGCACTATCCACTCGCGCGCCTGCGCACTGATGCGCGGGTCGAGCCCGTCCGGCAGTTGAAGGTAGCGCGCGAAATTCAGGCGCGAGGCCCTCGGATATTCCTGCGGGTACGGCTCCATGTCTGCGCGCAGGTTGGAAGCGTCCGGCTCCGTAGTATCCGAGTAAGCCTTATACGTGATGCGCTCAAGGTCGTGCGGCCTGGTCGAGAGCGAGCCCTCCATGTCGCGTCGCACGTAGGGGAAAGTCCCCTGTAAAGCGACCGCGCGCGGCGCTGCGAAGAGCACGGGCGTATCCAGGGGCTCAAGGAAAAAGGTCTGGGTCGTGATGCGATGCAGGCTGTCTATGGTTCCGAGCTGGAAGAAGTTCCGTTCGCTGTCGGTCTGCTCGTAAGAGATTTTGCCGCGCGACCTGTGCCAGCCGCGCCCGTTAAATTCGTCGAGCGCGACGCCGCGCCAGCGTAAACCGCGATTGCGGTCGGCCTGCGGGTCGTCAACGCGCACGCGCATGACCACGCGCTCGCTCTGTTGCAGGCGACCGATGTCGCCGAGGTTGACGGTGTCGGAAAAGCCCACGAAGCCTGAGAGCCCGCCCGCCGTGCGCGCCAAGGCGCTGGAGCCGTAGCGAGGCGCGACTAGAAAGAGCGGCATCGCCAGCGCGAAGATCAACACCAGTAGAACGAAGGCTACGAGGGGCAGGCGTCTCGCTTCAGTTTCGCGGCGTGGGCCGCGCCCGCGCCGTTTCATCAAGCGCCTTATCAAAGTCGAATCGGGCGCGACCAGCAGACGCGTCTCCGTAACCTTGACGCGCCGCCGTGCTTTCCTGATCTCGAACGAGATGATCGTGCTCAGGGCGCAGAGCGTGTAGAGGCCGAGTGTGGCCAGGAACAGCGGACTCAGCGTCAGCCCGGCGGCCAGCAGCACCTCGAAGAAAGAGATCAGATAGAGGAAGACCCAATCGCGGTCGGCCTTGACTTGCAGCAGTTTGACGGCCGAGAGAAAAAGTATTAGGTGCGCGAGCGCGCTCACACCTATCCTTTCACGCGCGTCACCCGTGCTCGTCTGGTATTTCCAGTCAAGATAAAAGAGCGGAAGCGACAACAAGACTATGACGAGGCCGACGCGCTCGGGCAGTTGCCAGCGCGTCCCTTCAAGACCCCATGCGATCAGAAGCACGCTTGCAAACCCTGCGGCCAGCGTGAGACTCATGCCGCCCGAGACGGCCAGGGCGAGCGCGCCCGCGCCAATCATCGCGTAAGAAGAGATTCTAAAGTAAGTGCTAAACGTCACTTTCTCGCCCATCCCGTCGGACTACTACTAAAGGCAGCGTCGCCTCCTTCTTCTTCGTCCGTCTATCTCTTTTTTAAGCCGATCTGGAAAAGCTTGGGCCATAACTTGCCGGTCACGAAAAGCCTCTCGTTCGACGCGTCGTATGCGATGCCGTTGAGAACATCCGTCTCGGCGCTGCGCTCCGAGGCCGGCAGCAATCCTTTCAAGTCTATCCAGCCGAGGATTTTTCCGTTCTCAGGATCGAGGCGCACTATCCAATCCGCCTTCCAGATGTTGGCGTAAATCTCCCCCTTTATATATTCCAGCTCGTTGAGCTTCATAAGGGGCCGATCGCGGTCGTAGACTTTGATGGATCTTTCCACCGCGTAGTTGACCGGGCTCAGAAAGCGTATCCGGTTCGTGCCGTCGCTCATAATCAAAGAGCGGTCATCGTGCGTGAGCCCCCAGCCTTCTCCCTCGTAGGCGAACTCGCCCATCCGCTCGAAACTATCTAGATCGTAAATGAATCCCTTATGCGATTGCCACGTCAGTTGATATATACGCCCCTGGAAGATGGTTATCCCTTCTGCGAAATACTGTGACGGGACATCCACCTTGCGCAGCACGCGGCCCGTTTGAAGCTCTACCTGCCGCAGGCTTGACGACCCATAGCCCCCGGTGCTCTCGTAGAGCAAGCCATGATGAATCTCCAACCCCTGCGTGAAGGCAGCGGCGTCGTGCGGCCAGCTGCCCGTCACCTGAAAAGTATAGACAGGGGCTTCGAGCAACGTCTCACTGCTGCTCGTGCCGCCGCCCGCATTTGGGCCACATGCGGCGTGCAGCAAAAGGAGCGTTAGTATGGAGGCTTTGAGCAAAACGGAAGCGCCTTCCCGGAAAGTATCAGCTCTAGCGAGTCTAACGGCCCCGGCCCCCTTAGAAACGATAGAAGCCCGCGAGAGCTTAACACTCTCGCGGGCTTCTCCGTAAATTATCCCGGCGGCTTCCTACTCTCCCACGCACCTTCGCGCGCAGTACCATCGGCTCCAAGAGGCTTAACTTCCGTGTTCGGGATGGGAACGGGTGTGACCCTCTCGACAGAACCACCGGAAAACTTGTCAACTCTCTAAGAGAGCTTTGAAAATCGAATAGTGAAAGTTTAAAGGCAAGTTGCTGCGCATGCGCTGCAAATTTGCTTCGTGTTGCTTGAGAGTAAATTTTACGGTCAAGCCAAGGGGCTAATTAGTAGTGGTCAACTGAGCGTCTTTCAACGCTTACATCTCCACCCTATCAACGTGGTGGTCTACCACGAGCCTCACTGTCAGGACTAATCTTGGGTCTGGCTTCACGCTTAGATGCATTCAGCGTTTATCCATGCTCCACTTAGCTACCGAGCGCTACCCCTGGCGGGATAACTCGTACACTAGAGGTGGATCCATCCCGGTCCTCTCGTACTAAGGACAGATTCCCTCAATCCTGCTGCGCCCACACCAGATAGGGACCGAACTGTCTCGCGACGTTCTAAACCCAGCTCACGT
>DASQYE010000306.1:0-3318 GCA_035639355.1 Pyrinomonadaceae bacterium | reverse complement strand
GCAGAGCTTTACTGAACAGTGCGATAGTCGAAATTTCATCCTCAAGATTTAATGAGGCCCTTCATATCTTAACTGAAGCTGCTCCTTTATTTGAAGAGAGCCAAAGCCACGCAGCTAAAGGTAGATTCTATATTCAATTCGCTCTTGTACTTCGGAAATTGGGAACGTTGGAACATCGAGAGGATTACACAGACAGGGCCTTAGTTGAATATTCAGCAGCGAGCTATCACTTAGAACAGGCTGGTAACACACGTTATCGTGCCATAGTTGAGAATAATCTAGGCTTTTTATTTTTTATCAAAGGAACATTCAAAGAAGCTCATGAGCATCTTGATCGTGCCCGGTTACTCTTTAGTAGTCTCAAAGACAGTGTACATACCGCGCAGGTGGACGATACGCGGGCTCGTGTGCTTTTGGCGCAGGGGCGGAATGCTGAGGCGGAGAAGGTTGTGCGCGCGGCGGTGCGGACGTTGGAGCAGGGTGATGAGCAGTCGCTGCTGGCGGAGGCGTTGACGACTGAGGGGGTGGCGCTGGCGCGTTTGGGGAGGTTTGAGGAGGCGCGGGCGACGCTTGAGAGGGCGTCGGAGGTGGCCGAGCGCGCCGGGGATATAGAGAGCGCGGGGGTGGCGGCGATCACCTTGATGGAGGAGCTGGGCGAGCGGTTGACGGGCGAGGAGATGGCCGGGGTCTATGCGCGGGCGGACGAGTTGCTGGCTAAATCTCAGCAGCAGGAGACGCTGGCGCGGCTGCGCTCTTGTGCGCGCAGGGTGTTGGAGGCGGGCCGTAGTCTCGCCGGTGAATTCGGTGCGCCGAACTTTATTTATGCGGACGAGCGTACGGGGGAGTTGTTGCGCCAGGCGCATAGGGTGGCGGGCACGAGCGGGACTGTGTTGATTACGGGTGAGACGGGGACGGGCAAGGAGTTGCTGGCGCGTTTGATGCACGAGTGGAGCGGGCGTCCGGGCAAGTTTGTGCCGATAAATTGCGGGGCGCTCAGCGAGACGCTAATCGAATCCCTGTTGTTCGGGCACAGGAGGGGAAGCTTCACGGATGCCATGCAGGACCATGCGGGCGCTGTCAGGCAGGCTGCGGGCGGGACGCTGTTTCTGGACGAGATAGCGGAGCTGAGTTTTGGGAATCAGGGAAAACTGCTGCGGCTGATAGAGCGCGGAGAGGTTCACGCCATCGGCGCGGACGAACCCGAAAGGGTGGACGTGCGGATCATAGCCGCCACGAATCGTGATCTCAAAGAGAGAGTCGCGCGCAGGCAGTTTCGAGAGGACTTGCTTTACAGGCTCAATACTTTTCAACTGGAGATCCCGCCGCTCAGTAAACGCCAGGACGATATACCGCCGCTCGCAGCCCATTTCATACAGGAGATGCTTGAGCGCCACGGGCGGCGCGTACGGTTCACCCCCGAGTCCATAGAGGCCATGCGGGGGCTGCCGCTCAAGGGCAACGTGCGCGAGCTGCGCTCTTTGATCGAGCGGACGGTGCTGACGGCCGCCGACGGGGCGGAGATTACGCGAGAGGCCGTAGAGATTCTGGCGGCTAGATGGACGAGCAAGGCCGCCCTGGCCGACGCTTGGGCGGGCTGCTCGCTGGAAGAGGAAGTCCTGCGCTACGAGGCGAGCCTGATTAAGCTGGCGCTCGAACAGTCGAAGGGGAGCGTGACGCGTGCCGCGCGGCTGCTGGGCATCACTCACCAGCGTCTAAGCTCCATGCTTCAGGGACGGCATAAAGATTTGCTCTATGCAAAAAAACCGGCGCAGCGCCGGAAGCGAAGCATCATCACAAGGTTGCAACGTTAGCGGCCTCGCTCCGCGTGTCAAATATTCTCTCTCCCAGTTTTTCCTCATCGCGCTAAATGGGCGAAAGGCGCGTCCTCTTCGCTGTGGCCCGATTTGTGCAACAAGCCCAAGTCGGCGCGCGATCTCCCACTCGCGTTTTACACAGCAGACGCGCTTTCCTACTTGGAGAGAGCGCCCAAGCTCATCATCGCGCTGTCGTTTATTCCCACTACGGATGACAGTTACTTATGCCGCCTCTCACCATCCTCTACGCAGAAGACGACACCTGGTTGATGCTCAACGTGAAGGAGCTGCTCGAAGAAGAGGGCTGGCGCGTGGACGCCTGCGGCGACGGCGCGACGGCTCTCGGAAAAATCGAGAGCGACAGCCCTTACGACCTGTTCCTGCTGGACAACCTGCTGCCCGGAGTGACGGCGCTCGAACTCGTGCGCCGAGCGCGCGGCCTCGCTCACAGACAACACACGCCGATCATAGTGATCTCGGCCAGCGAGGCAGGCCGTGATGCGCGCCGCGCCGGGGCCGATCTCTTTCTGAAAAAGACCGAAAATATCTATGAGATTGTCCAACACGTCTTGAAGTTGACCGGACGATCTTGATTGCGAGGTGTCGTCAAAGCCGGGCGCGAACTATGGATCATCGAGTGCAAAAGGTCTTACGCCTGATGAAAGAGAACTTGAGCCGGAAGCGCACACCCGGCGAGATCGCACGCGCCGTCAATCTTTCGCCCGCACACCTGCGCTACCTGTTCAAAGCCGAGACCGGCATGTCCGTCATGCAGTATCAGAAAACGCTCAGAATGGAGGAGGCAAAGCGGCTTCTGGAGAGCACCTTCCTGAGCGGCAAAGAGATCATGCTCCGCATAGGCATCACGGACGAGAGCCACTTCGTGCGCGATTTCAAACAAAGCTACGGCATGACGCCCGCCCAATACAGAGCGCGCCATCGCAATGAAGTCGCTAAAAAGAGGGTGGATGAATAAAATCCTCAAATCGGCCAATAAATCCGCATTTTCGCCAATAAATAAGTGTTGACGCTGCCGGGAAACCGCTCTACTCTACGCGAGCGTTAATTGAGGCCTGCGCATTTTTTAGGCTTCGGGATTCATTCAACAGCACACGTAGGTTAATGCAACAACAGCCTTACCCTGTCGAATGCATCTCTTTGAAAAAAGCAACCTCACTGCTTTAACAGCTCCGGCATTATCGGGAGTTTGAGGGGCTTCTGATAGTGCTCTACCTTTTGACATCTCCTGCGAAAGGAAACCCATGCTTCAGACATGCAACTTTATCCGGGCCATCATGCTCCATCGCGATGTCTACTGGTCTGCGTCGCGGGCCGGGGCACGATGGTTCGGGCCAGGTGCGTATCTGTAGCATGGAGGCGGGAGGTGTACCTCACCAGGAGGGGGCTGTTATTGTCCTCACAAAAGTGCTCTTAAATGGCACGGTCGGGGGGGCGGGAGGGACCGCTTGCGGGTTTTGGGAGGCTCGCAGGCGGTCTCTCTTTT
>DASQYE010000305.1:0-2125 GCA_035639355.1 Pyrinomonadaceae bacterium | reverse complement strand
GGGCTGCGCGTCATTCTGAGCGAGGATCACACCGTTCCCGTCATCTCCGTCGCCGTTTATTACAACACGGGCTCGCGCAACGAAAAGCCTGGCCGCACGGGCTTCGCACACCTCTTCGAGCACATGATGTTCCAGGGCTCGGAGAACGTGCCTAAGGCCGCGCACTTTCAGTACGTTTATAACAACGGCGGCGTTTTGAACGGGACGACCTCGACCGAGCGCACAAACTATTTCGAGACGATGCCGGCCCATCAATTGCCGCTCGCGCTCTGGCTGGAGAGCGACCGCATGCGCTCGCTCAAGGTGACGCAGGAGAATCTTGATAACCAGCGCAACGCCGTGCAGGAAGAGAAGCGCCTTAATTTCGACAACAAGCCCTACATCAACGGGCTCGTCCACCTAGACGAGATGATCTTCAAGAATCCCGCCAACGCGCATTCGACCATCGGCTCTATGGAAGACCTCAACGCGGCTACGGTCGAGGACGTGCGCGAGTTCTTCCGCATCTACTACGCGCCGAACAATGCCGTGCTCACGATCGTCGGCGACTTCGATCCGAAGGTAGCGCGCGCTCTCGTGGAGAAATACTTCGGCACTATCCCGCGCCAGCCCGACCCGCCTCCCGTAGATGTCAAGGAGCCGGCGGAAGTCGCAGTGCGCCAGGACACTTTTCAAGACCAGTTCGCGCCGACCCCTGCCTTCCTGCTCGGGTGGAAACTTCCGGCCCGCCGCACGCCCGATTTTTATGCTCTCTCGCTCGCAAGTGATCTACTGGTCGGGGGCGAAAGCTCACGTCTTTATCAAAAACTCATCAAGGGCGATGAATCTCTGGTCAGTCTTCAGGGCGGCATAGAGGAGCGTCGCGGGCCGTCGTCTTTGACGCTCTTCATGATACCTAAGCCGGGTAGGGGTGCGGCGCAGATTCGCCAGACGGTGATGGGCGAAATCAAGCGGCTTGCGACCGAGGGGCCGAGCGCAGAGGAGATGGAAAAACTCCAAAACAATTTGCGCAACGGGGCTGTGCGCGAGCGCCAGTCGTCGTTGTCGCGCGCGCAACGCCTGGCGGAGTTCGCGCTCTACGATAACGATCCGAATCTCTTCAACACGGAGTTCGAGCGTTACATGCTGGTCACGGCGGCGCAGATCAAGGACGCGGTCGCGCGCCACCTGGATACGAATAATGTGGCGGTGCTCGATATAGTTCCGGCGCGGGCGGCGAGGCCCGCAGCAGCAGCAGCGGCGCAACCCCCCGGCGAGCGTGAACAGGCCGCACAGCCTCCGCCGCAGGTTCCGCCCAGACCCGCGACCGAGCCAGCGACCTCTGCGAAGGAGGTCGCCGCTTCGCCCATAGTGCCCGCCGGCCAGCGCGCCGAGCAGCAGCGGCCGTCCCAAGCCGACCCGACCAAGCCGACCGAGGCGGCGGCAGTCATGGATGGCGCACGCCCGTAATCCGAGCAAGGAGAGCTTAAATGCTTCGCATCAATAGACTGTCTTCGAGCCTTGCGCTTCTCTTGTCGAGCGCGTTCGCCTTATCCCTTTTCGCCCAGCCGGCCCAGTCACAGACCATGAATCAAACCGAAGAGTTTCGCCGCCAGCCGCCCGCGCCGCTACCGCCCAGGTCGATCAATATTCCGACGCCCTACGAGATGACGCTCGCCAACGGGCTGGAGCTGGTCGTGGTCGAAGACCATCGCCTGCCGCTCGTCAGCTATCGTCTGGCGTTTCGCACGGGCAATGCGGATGATCCGGCCGAGATGCAGGGCTTGACGGCGGTCATGGCCGACATGTTGAACGAGGGGACAGAGACGCGTTCGAGCAAGCAGATCGCAGACGAGGTGGCGCGCATCGGCGCTGATTTGAGCGCCGGTGCGAACTCGGATTACACGGCCGTGTCGGCCTCGGCGCTCTCGATCTACAATGATCGGATTCTGGAATTGCTGGCCGACATCAGTTTGCGCCCGACGTTTCCCGCCAAGGAGTTCGAGCTCGTCAAGCAGAACAGGAAACAGGGGCTCATACAACAACGCGCTCAAGCCTCCTTTCTCGCCTCCGAAAGACTCGCGCGCACACTCTTCGGCCAGCATCCTTACAGTCGAGTCTCGACCACGCCGGAAGCCCTGGACGC
>DASQYE010000304.1:0-2383 GCA_035639355.1 Pyrinomonadaceae bacterium | reverse complement strand
GCATACGCATGGCCTTGGGCGCGCAAAGCGCGGACGTGCTCAAGCTGGTGGTGGGCCAGGGGATGATTCTGGCTTTTGTGGGTGTCGTGCTGGGTCTGTTGGCGGCCTTCGCCCTCACGCGACTGATGTCGAGCCTGCTTTACGGCGTGACGGCGACAGACCCGTGGACGTTCGGCGGCGTGGCTTTGGTTTTGAGCGCCGTGGCATTGCTGGCAACGATAATTCCGGCGCGACGCGCCACGCGCGTAGACCCTATGGAAGCGCTCAGGTACGAATGAAGGGCGGAGGGCCGCAGGGATGAGGGATGAAATAGGATTATTCAACTTGAGTAATTACGCTTTCATCCCTCATCCCTCCGCCTTCATCCCTTTTAACTCGGAGGCATTATGGAAACTTTGTTGAAAGATATTCGCTATGGCCTGCGCATGATCGCAAAGAGCCCCGGCTTTACGGTCATCGCCGTGCTGGCGCTGGCGCTGGGCATCGGTGCGAACAGCGCGATCTTCTCGGTCGTCAATGCCGTGCTCCTGCAAGCACTCCCCTACGAGCGACAGGAGCAGCTTGTCTATATCTGGGGAACCAATGTCAAAAGAAGCACCAACAGGAATGCGGCCTCGTACCCGGATTTCGCTGATTTCCGAGACCAGAATCACGTCTTTGAGCACATGGCTGCCTATACTCAATCGGTCGCCATCCTGACGGGCATAGATGCGCCGGAGCAATTGAGCGGCGCGTCGGCTTCGGGCGATCTCTTCGCCGTGCTCGGAGCCCGCCCCGCGCAGGGACGCGCCTTCACGCCAGCGGACGAGCAGCCGGACAGCCCGCGCGTCGCCGTGCTCAGCTATGGCCTCTGGCAGCGCCGGTTCGCTGCCGACCCAAAGCTAATCGGCCAGCAGATCACGCTCGACGGCGTCAGTCGAACTGTCATAGGCATCATGCCGCAGGGCTTCGCCTTTCCCCTCGAAGCTCAAAAGACGGAGTATTGGATTCCCATCAACCCGAAGACGGAGACCAATATGGAGCGGGGCGCGCATTACCTGAGCGTTATTGCGCGGCTCAAGCCGGGCGTGGACTTGCAACAGGCCCAGGCCGAGATGGACACGATCGCGCGCCGTCTTGAGCAGCAGTACCCGGACAGAAATGCCGGGCGCGGCGTGAGCCTGATCTCTATGTATGAGAATGTCGTCGGCAATATTCGGCCCGTCCTGCTCATACTGCTGGGCGCGGTCGGGTTCGTGCTGCTGATAGCGTGCGCCAACGTCGCAAACCTGCTCTTGGCGCGCGCGGCCTCAAGGCAAAGGGAGATCGCCATACGCACGGCGCTCGGCGCGAATCGCGCGCGCATCATCCGGCAATTACTCACCGAGAGCATACTGCTTTCGTTGATCGGTGGGTTTTTGGGATTGCTGCTGGCTTTGTGGGGCATGGACTTGTTGATGGCCGTGATTCCGGCCGATCTGCCGCGCGTCAGAGAGATAGGCCTGGATGCTCGCGTGCTCGGCTTTACCATGCTCGTTTCGCTTTTGACCGGAGTCATCTTCGGCCTCGCGCCCGCGCTGCAAGCCTCTAAGCCGGACTTGAACGAATCGCTCAAGGAGGGAGGCCGTGGCACGTCCGAAGGCATCCGTCGTAATCGCGTTCGTAGTCTTCTGGTGGTCTCGCAGGTCGCTCTCTCGCTGGTGCTGCTTGTAGGCGCGGGTCTCCTGATTAGAAGCTTCAAACAGTTGCAGGATGTCAATCCGGGCATCGATCCGCGTCGGGTGTTGACGGCAGTGATTGCGCTTCCCGATGCGAAGTATCATGAAGAAGCTCAGATGGCGGCATTCTTTCAGCAAGCCTTGCAGCGCGCGGCGGTCGTGCCCGGACTTGAGGCTGTCGGCGTGGTCTCGCCGCTTCCGCTGAGCGGAGACATGGCACAGAATCTACTGACGGTCGAGGGCCGCCCCCCGCTCAATCCCGGCGAGAGATTGATAACCAATACTCGCATCATCAGCCCCGACTATTTTCGCGCGATAGGCATTCCGCTCGTCAGGGGGCGCTTGATCTCCGAGCAGGACACAAAGGATGCTCCCAGGGTAGTGGTCATCAACGAGACACTTGCGCGTAAATACTTTCCCGGCGAGGAGCCCCTGGGCAAGCGGATTGAGGTCACTGCTGCGGACAATAATATGGCCGAGATCGTAGGCATCGTCGGCGATGTCAAGCACCGCAGCCTGGACGATGAGGCCGGGCCTGAATCCTATTTCTCCTATCAACAGATACCTGCGTCGTACATGACGCTCGTCGCGCGTTCGAGGTCGGAAGACCCCGCGAGCCTGGCCGCGGGCTTACGCCAGGCGGTCGAACAGGTGGATAAGGATCAACCGCTATCCGACATCAGGAC
>DASQYE010000303.1:0-5752 GCA_035639355.1 Pyrinomonadaceae bacterium | reverse complement strand
TTTGCGCTTCTGCATCGTGACTCCTCTCTCCGTACCAAATTCAACAGGGACGGCGGCGGTCTTAGGTGTTCAGTTTTACTTCGCCCAACATCTTCACCATCTTCGGGTCTCGGTGGTCGAAGAAGAGGCTTTGCTTAGTGTCCAGCGAAATGATCGCGGCCATGTCTTCAGCACTCAGCTCGAAGTCGAAGATGTTGAAATTCTCGACGATCCTTTCCTTCCTGACTGATTTCGGAATAACGACAACTTCTCTTTGTGTCAGCCAGCGCAGGATCACCTGGGCGACTGATTTCCCGTACTTACCGGCGATGGAGAGCAGCAGCTCGTTCCGGAATATGTTGTTCTTGCCTTCGGCGAACGGCCCCCAGGATTCGATCTGAACATTGTTCTCCTGCATGAACTGTTGGGCCTCGATCTGCTGGTTGAAGGGGTGCGTCTCGACTTGGTTGACCGCCGGGACCACCTCGTTATGGACTATCAGGTCCATCAGCCGGTCGGGCTGGAAGTTGCTGACACCTATCGCCCTGATTCTGCCCTCCCGGTACAGCTCTTCCATCGCCCGCCAGGAGCCGTAAACGTCCCCGTAGGGCTGGTGGATCAGGTACAGATTCAGATAGTCCAGTTGGAGGCGCTGTAGTGACCTTTCGAAAGCCTTCCTCGCGCTCTCGTAGCTGGCGTCCGAGACCCAAAGCTTGGTGGTGACGAAGATTTCCTCCCTGACGACACCACTTTTTTTGATCGCCCTGCCGACCGCCTCCTCGTTCATGTAAGCGGCGGCGGTGTCGATCAAACGGTAGCCCGTCTGTAGAGCCTCAGAGACGCTTCTCTCACATTCTTCGGCGTCAGGTATCTGGAAGACGCCGAACCCCAGAATCGGCATCTCCACGCCGTTATTCAACACAACATTTTTCATGTTTTCCCTTCCTACTCGCCCGAGCCGCCGCCGGTAGCCTCACCTTAATTTTCTCCAAACATCTTTCAATCTCGCCGGCGTCGGTCATCTCATGTCCTAATGATTTAGTGTGATTCTAAGGGCGCTTAGACACGAAGCGGTATAACGATAGTCGCGAATAATTGTATGATCCTGCAAAAATTCTGCGCGCAGCGTGCCGAGGAGGGAAAGAATGGGCTAATATGAATTCATGAACCGTAGAGAAGCTAAACGCGAGGAGCAGAGGGTACAAAGTAACAGGGAGGAGCTGCTGGAGCGGATGGCGAGGGCGCTCCCCGAGGACGGGGCACGCGAAGCGTTAGACGGCCTCTTCCTGGCCCGCCTGACTAAGTCGATGGAGTCGCCGCTCGCCCTGTACCAGCCCGCCTTCTGCTTCGTCGTCCAGGGCGGCAAGCAGGTGTTAGTTGGGGAGGAAGTCCTCTGGTACGACCCAGGCCATTACCTTCTGTTCACGGTAGACCTGCCGGTCATCTTTCGGGTGGAGGAGGCGTCCGCAGAGAAGCCCTATTTCGGACTGAGGCTGGACCTCGACCCGGCGCTGGTCACCTCGGTCATGATGGAGGCTGGCGCCGAAACCCGGAAAGGCGACGCCAGTATAAAGGCGATAGGCGTTAACCCCATAGACGCAGACCTGCTCGACGCGGTCGTCAGGCTCGTCCGACTTCTCGATAAGCCCGACGAGCAAAGGATAGTTGCGCCGCTCATCAAGAGGGAGATCGTGTACCGGCTGTTGGCCGGGGGAGAGGGCGCGCGCCTCGGCCACCTTCTGGCTTCTTCCAGGGGAGACACGCGCCGCATCTCGAGGGCGATCGGGCGGCTGCGCGAGCACTACAGCGAGCCGCTTAAAATCGAAGAAGTCGCGCGCCAACTCGGGATGAGCGTCTCCGGCTTCCACCATCACTTCAAGTCGGTCACTTCGATGAGCCCGTTGCAGTTCCAGAAGCAGACACGGCTCCAGGAGGCGCGCCGCCTGATGCTCGGCGAAGACTTGGATGCGGCGAGCGCTGGGTTCCGTGTGGGCTACGAGGATCCGTCATACTTCAGCCGCGACTACAAGAAGCTCTTCGGCGCCCCGCCGCAGCGCGACATCGCGAGGCTGCGCAGCAACTTCGAACCAGGAGGCGTCCCGGCCAGGGTCTGAGGCTATCGGAAGATGTGAAGCGACATCCTAACGGGCAGAGCGACTATCTTTATGTATGTCGGCCGCGCGGAAATGAGCCTGTGCTTTTACAGAATTGCCGGAAGCAGGCGCCCTCAGCGAATACGTCACGCGGCAAAACGTACGGAATCCCAAATCTTGTAAAGCAAGACCGTATCCGGGGTGGCGTTGCCGTTTACGAAAAATCTTACTCCAAGGGTGACAAAAATGTCGGCGCTCGCCTCAACCGCTTCAATGGCTGTCTGCTTTCCGGGCCGGCCTGTTCGCTTCTCTTTTTTGCATAACCCTACTTGATTTGAACTGGTTCATTCATGGCGCAAGGCCACCAGCGGATCAACGCGGGCCGCACGGCGCGCCGGGATGTAACAGGCCAGTAAGGCGACAGCAACCAATAAAACCGTTACGCCAATGAAGGTGACGAAGTCAGTCGTGCCTACGCCTAACAACAAGCTTGACAACACGCGCGTAAAGGCAAACGCGCCCACCAATCCCAGCATGATGCCAATGAAAACCATTCGCATCCCCTGGCTCACGATCAGCCGCAACACATCGCGCAGACTTGCGCCGAGCGCCATCCGTATGCCGATTTCGTGCGTGCGCTGGCTGACATCATACGTCATCACGCTGTAGAGCCCCATCGTCGCCAACACCAACGCCAGCACTCCGAACGTCGTAGCCATTCCCGCCGCCACGCGCGGCCCCCAATACGCTATCGACAGATTCTCTTCCGCCATCATCACGCCCACCACCGGCAGGCGGGCATCCAGTTGCGCGATTTCGCGGCGCGCGCTTTCCACCACCGCTTGAAAATCGCCTGGCGATTGTGCGCTGATTAGCAAAGTCACTGCTCCCTGTTGTTGCTGATAGATGGGCAGGAACATGAACACTTGCAGGTCTTCGTACAAATTACGATAAAGCCCGTCTTTGGCAACGCCGATGATTTCCATCAACGGCGTGCCTTGCTCGAAACGAAAGCGTTTCCCCATAGCATTCTCGGCGCTGCCATAAAACCGGCGCGCAAATTCCTGATTGACGATCACGACGGGGGGCGCGTCGGCGTTATCGCGATCGGTGAAATCACGCCCCAGCAACAACGGCATTTGTACTGTCTCAAAGTACTTCGGCGAAACAAAGCTGCAAGCGGAGATGACTCCCTGATTCGGCGGCGGGTCAATTTCGCCCTCCTTCACAATCGGGCCACGTGAGAGCTCGCCGACCTGAAGCGGCAATTCATCGGTGAGCGCAGCGGTGCGCACGCCGGGCTGCGTTTCGATGCGGTGCAGGAGTTCGGGGAAAAACCGCCAGATGGCTTTCTGGTCGTAGCCCAGCAACCTTGGGTTAATCATCATCGTGACCAGATTGTCGGTCTGGAAGCCGGGGTCGGTCTTGAGGGCTTTGCTCAGGCTGCGAATAAACAGCCCGGCACAAATCAACACGATAATGGAAATCGTGACCTGCGCGACCACCAGCGCACCGCGCAGACTCCAGCGGCGGCGGCTGCGCGATTGTCCCGCCGCTCCTTTGATAACGGCGACCAGATCAGTTCGCGCAGCCAGCAAGGCCGGAGCCAAGCCAAAGATTACGCCGGTTAAAAGGGAGATCACCAGCATCCATTTCAGGACATAGCTATCCGGCGAAAGGTCAAAAGTGATTGGGTACGGAACCGGCGGAAAACCCGCCAGTATCAAATCCGCTCCCCAATACGCCAACGCCCAACCAAACACGCCGCCCAGCAATGCCAGCAAAAGGCTTTCCGTCAGCAGTTGCCGCACGATGCGTCCACGGCTCGCGCCGATCGCCAACCGAATCCCGATTTCCCTGGCGCGCGTGGCCGCCCGCGCCAGCATCAGATTCGCCACATTGGCGCAGGCCAGCAGCAACACCAGACCCGAGACACACAAGGCCAGAAACCCGCCGTATTTGATTATCTTGGTTGCACCCGTATATCGCCCATCCACTTCCGTCGTGAGCTGGATTTTGGTGTCCGCATTATCCTTGGGATAAAGTTGACCCAGAGTGCCGGCAACCGAATTCAAATCCATCTCCGCCTGCGCCATCGTCAGACCGGGTTTCACCCGCCCGTACAGCCTGAATAACAGAGAGCTGCGATCGGTTTCCCAATCCGGGCGGCGGCCAAATCTCTGCCCCATCATCACGGGAACCCAGAACGAATGGTTGAGATAAAATGTCGAGCCCAGAAACGATTCCGGCATGACGCCGATGACGGTGAACGGCTGGCCGTTCAGGTAAATCGTCTTGCCCACGACGCCCTGGTCTGCATCGAAGCGCCGCTGCCACAACGCATGACTAATCACCGTCACCGGATGAGTATTCTGTGTGCGAACTTCTTCCGGCAAAAAGACGCGCCCGAGCACGGGTTTGACGCCCATCACGCCAAAATAATTGGCGGTGACCAATTCGCCCCAGACGACCTCCGCACGTTCATCGTCGCCCTCCTTGCGGCTTTCGCCGGAACTGATGCCCGCCGAAGTCTCCCTCCACGCGCAGAGGTCGGAAAAGCTTTTGTTTCGCTCGCGCAAATCCACGTAGTTCGGATAGGAAAAATCCCCCCAAACTTGCGTGTCCGTTTTTCTGCCCCAGTACGGAGCCACCAATTCCTCCGGCTTTTCCACGGGCAGCGGGCGCAGGACAAAGCCGTTCACTGCGCTCAAAATGGCGGTGTTCACGCCGATTCCCAACGCCAAGGCCAGCGCGGCAACCGCCGTAAAGCCAGGGTGTTTCGCTAATATCCGCACGCCGTAGCGCAAGTCCTGTAGCATGTCCGCCAGCCACCGTGTCCCGCGCTCATCGCGGCACATCTCCTTCACCTGCTCCGGGCCGCCGAGAGTAAGACGGGCCTGCCGTTGCGCTTCCTCGGGACTGTGACCCTGTGCGATCAGGTCACTGGTATGTTGGTCCAGATGAAAACGGAGTTCCTTTTCGAGTTCCTCTTCATTCTTCCTTCGGTTAAACAGGCGATGCCACCAGGTCATCACGCACCTCCTTCAGACAGTTTGAGGATCAGACTGACGGCTTCAGTCAGTCGCTGCCAGCCCGCGGCTTCAGTTTCGAGCTGTGCCCGCCCTTTCCGCGTCAGGCGGTAAAATTTGGCCTCACGCCCGGTCTCGGTCGCCTTCCAGTCGGCCGCCAGCAGGTCGCGGTTTTCGAGCCGGTGCAGCGCCGGATAAAGCGAGCCTTGCGGAACCTGAACCACGCCGCGCGACGCCTGGTCGAGGCGCTGCGCAATCGCATACCCGTGAACAGGACCGAGCGCGACAACTTTCAAGATCAACAGATCCAACGTGCCTTGGGGAAGATCTGATTTCGTCGGCGTCATTGATGTTACCTCCTTCTTCTACATGTTACACCAACACGTGTAGAAGGGCAAGGTATACGTCGGCCCGAAGAGGAGAACGTTCAGGGGCGTCATTATGTTCCCTGTAGTTGAGCCGCATGAGCCCATCCTCCTAGAGTCGTTTGCAGACGTGCGCGAGCAAGTTGGCGGGCAGGATGTCAAAATGAAGGGGAAACGGCCTGTCAGCCGAATACAACCGAGCAACAATGCGAAGCCGACTTTGTTGTGACGGCCACGGCATTCAACGATGGCGTGACGATCTTCTACGGAATACGTGAAATGGCGG